>CAZMRN010000380.1:0-2356 GCA_964568575.1 uncultured Caulobacteraceae bacterium | reverse complement strand
GCGCAGCGATGACGGCCGGCGCGGCGACGACCGGCGCCGCTACGCCGAGCATCGCGCGCCGCCGCGCTATTCCGCGCCGCCGCGCGCGCATTACAATTACGACCGCCGCTGGAACAACGATTGGCGCCGCATCCCGCACGGCCGCTATTTCCACCGCGACCACGGCTATTACGCCTGGAGCTATTGGGGCAGGCCGTATCGCTGGTACGGCGACTACCATTGGCGCGATTGGCGCCGGCCCTGGCGCGTGGGCCACCCGTTCCCGCGTCGCTATTACTATCAGGACGTGCCCTACGGCTTCTACGGCTATCTGCCGCCGCCGCCGCGCGGGTGCCGCTATGTCTATTACAACGGCGACATTCTGCTGATCGCCATCGCCTCGCTCATCGTGATCGACGCGATCCTGCAGGTCGACGACGATTACGGCTATGGCTACGACTACGGCTATTACGACGATTATTGATCGGCTAAGACGCGCGTGACGACGGAGGCGCACGCGTGACCATCAAGGCTGCAGCGACGGCGATCCTCCTGGCCGCGTGCGCGGCTGCGCCGCAGCAGGAGCATGCAGCGACGGATGCTTCACAAGCGGCGGCGTTCGACATTCTCACACAAACGCCGGGGATCGATCGCGACGAAGATCTGCGCAGGCTGGTCGACGCGTGGCGCCGCCCGGTCGAACCGTTCACGATCCTGGGAAACATCCACTATGTCGGCGCCGCGGGCGTCAGCGCGTTCCTGATCACGACGCCGCAAGGCCATATCCTGCTCGACGGCGGCGTCGCCGAAATGGCCGCGCCGATCGCGGCCAATATCGCGACGCTGGGCTATGACGTGCGCGACGTGCGCTATCTGTTGAACAGCCACGCGCATTACGATCACGCCGGCGGCCTTGCCGCGCTGAAGGCGTTGACGGGCGCCGCCTTCGTGGCCAGCGCGGACGATCGCGCAACCTTGGAAAGCGGCCATATCGCGTGCGGACCCGCCGCCGACATCGACTTTGCGCCCATCGCCGTCGACCGCGTCATCGCCGACGGCGAGTCGCTGGAACTGGGCGGGATGCGCATCACCGCGCACCTGACGCCTGGCCACACGCGCGGCTGCACGTCCTGGCGCACCGTGACGCGCGACGCGCGAGGGCGGGCGCGCAGCGTGTTCTTTCATTGCTCGGCGACGGTGGCCGGCCAAAGTCTCGCGCCGGAGGCTTATCCCGGCATCGTTGCGGATTTTCGCCGCAGCTTTACCGAGATCATCCCCGCGCTAAGCGCGGACGTGTTCCTCAGCAACCATCCGCAATTCTTCGATTTCGACGCCAAGCGTACGCGCCTGCTGGCCGGCGATGCGGATGCGTTCGTCGATCCCGGAGAATTGCAGCGCTTCAATGCGGCGATGCGCGCGGCGTTCGAAACCGAACTGGCCCGCCAGCAGGCTGAGGCGCGCTGACGGCTCAGCGCGCGGGACCGCGCCCCTTGCCGCGCGGCGGCGCAGGCGCATCGCTTTCAAACATGGGATTGGGGTCCCACAAGCCGTCGAAGGCGGAATCGCTGAGATAATCGGCGATGCGCGCCGTGGCGGCCTTTTCGCCCGAGGCGGCGATGATCTGGCGGTCGCGCGCCAGCCCGCGCAGCGCGTCGGCGTCGATGTCGCCGATCAGCTCAGCGCCTTCCTTGGCCATCAGGTGATTGGCGACGCCGAACATTTGAAACACGCCGGCGTTGTTGAAGATGGTGCGCCAATCTTTCGGATAGAGCCGCTGCAATTGGCTCAGATCCTGGAAGAACGGCCACACCTGCAAGCCGTAGCCGCGCAGCAGCGTCATGGATTGGCGCAGGGGGCCGAACTCGCCCAGCTGCGCGCACTCGTCCAACAGAAACAGCGTCGACCGCCTGGGCCGGCGTTTGCGGCCCATCACCGTCAGCATCAGCGCGCCGACCCACAGACGCAACAGCGCGCCGTGGCTTTCCAGTTTGTCCGGCGGAATGATGATGTAGATCGTGATCGGATCGCCTTTGCGCACCGCGTCGAGATCGATCGTGGAGCGATTGAGCGAGCGCAGCGCGGAATCCGAATTGATCACCTTCAGATAAGATTGCGCGGTGGAGAGGATGCCCGAGCGCGTCTGCTCGGTGATGGGCAGGAAGGACGAGATGTTCTGCTTCGACAGCCGGTTGATGTCGTCATGCGTCTCGATCAGCGCGGCGAGATTATAGACCGCGTCGTCGCTCATCAGGATTTCGCGCACCTTGCCGAAATGCCGCTCGCTCTTGGTCGAGGTCTCGGCCACGGCGGCGATCACGCCCGACATCAGCGAGCGGCCCCAATTGTCCCAGAAGGGCTCCTTGTGGAAGCCGGCCTC
>CAZMRN010000379.1:0-2363 GCA_964568575.1 uncultured Caulobacteraceae bacterium | reverse complement strand
CCCCTCACCCCGACCCTCTCCCCCATCTCTGGGGGAGAGGGAGTGCACGGCGCCGCGTCAGTGCTGGCTTTGCGGCAGGCGGACGATCAGCCCGTCCAGCGCGTCGCTCACCTTGATCTGGCAGGAGAGCCGGGAGGTCGGCAGCGTTTCGGAGGCGAAGTCGAGCATGGATTCCTCCATGGTCGATTTGTCCCCGGTTTTGCCGATCCAGGCTTCGTCGACATAGACGTGGCAGGTCGCGCAAGCGCAGGCCCCGCCGCAATCGGCGTCGATCCCCGGCACGGCGTTCTTCACGGCGCCTTCCATGACGGATTGGCCGTTCGGCACGTCCACGACGTGCGTTTTGCCGTTGTGTTCGATGTAGGTGATCTTCGCCATGCGCTTTGGTTCTCCTGAGGCGACGGAATAGGGCGGGCGCGACGGAGGTCAATGCGACCGGGCGGCCGCAGCGATCTCCTTCATCGGGATCGAGAGATCCTCCAGTTGCGCCGGGTCGGGGCTTTTGCCCTCCTGCAGCATCAGCTTGGCGCCGAGATATTCGCCCGGGCTGTTGACCGCGTCGACGGCCAGCAGGCGCGGGCCCTGAAAATAGAACAGCGCGAATTTGCGCTGACCCATGTCGCCGCGCTGGACGATGCGGTCATAGCCGTTGAACAGGCCCGCGATCTGCAGCTTCAGATCGTACTGGTCGGACCAGAACCAGGGCGCCTCTTCTTTCGGCGCCGGCTGGCCGAGGATGGCGGCGGCGACGATCTTGGCGCCCTCGATGGCGTTGTGGACGCTTTCGAGCCGGCCGCGCCGGTCGCCGTAATGCACCAGCGGCCGGGCGCAGCAATCGCCGATGGCGAACACGCTCGGATCGGCGGTGCGCATGCCGCGGTCGACGACGATCCCGTTGTTGACCTCGAGCCCGGCGCGCTCGGCGAGGCCGGTTTCAGGCGTCACGCCGATGCCGGCGATGACGATGTCGGCCTCCAGCGCTGCGCCGTCGGCGAGCTGCACGGCGCTCACGGCGCTTTGGCCCTTCAAATGGGCGCATTGCATCGACAGCGCGAAGCGCACGCCTTGGGCGGCGTGCGCGTCGAGGAAGAAGCCGGCCATTTCCGGCGAGGTCACCCGCGCCAGCGGCCGCACGGCGGCTTCGACGATCGTGACCTCCAGGCCCAATTGCCGCGCCACGGCGGCGGTCTCGAGCCCGATATAGCCGGCGCCGATGATCACCGCCTTGGCCCCGGCCTTGAAGCGCGGCTTGATCGCGTCGACGTCGCCCGCGGTGCGCAGGGTGTGCACGCCCGGCAGGTCGGCCCCCGCGATCGGCAATGGCCGCGCCCGCGCGCCGGTGGCGAGGACCAGCGCGTCATACGGCACCTCCTGCCCGCCTTCGAGGCGCGCGCGCTTGGCCGTGCGGTCGATCCAGACGACGCGGCGGTTCAGCACCAGGGTGATGTTTTCTTCGGCGTAGACATGGGCGGGTTTGAGGAAGAGGCGGTCCTCCTCCCATTCGCCGGCGAGATATTTCTTCGACAGGGGCGGGCGCTGATAGGGCGGAAACGGCTCTTCGCCGAACAGCGTGATCTCGCCCTTGAAGCCGCCGGCGCGCAGGCGCTGGGCGGTCTCGCCGCCGGCCTGGCCTGCGCCCACGATGATCACACGATTGATCTGCGCGCCGCTCACCGGTCCCTCGCCCTTGGTTTGCATCTTAGTGCGGCCGGGCGGGCCGGCGCGCAAGGCGCCGCGCCGTCTGCGGGTTCCGCGCTCCCCATGAAGGCGAGCCTTGAAGGCGAGGGCGCGCTTGGGCAGCATCGGCGGCGGGATGCCCAGCCTTGAAGCCGATTCGCGCGCCGTCGATCTGCCGGACGCCGCCGCGACCGAAGCGCTCGGCGCGCGCGTCGGCGCCGCGCTCGCGATCGGCGACGTGGTCTGCCTCACCGGTCCGCTCGGCGCAGGAAAAACCACCTTCGCGCGCGGCGCGGTTCAGGCCTGGGTCGGCCATCCGGAAGAAACCCCGAGCCCGACCTACACCCTCGTGCAGACCTATGAAGGCCCGCGCGGCGTTCTCTGGCATATGGACCTCTACCGTTTGCACGCGCCGGAGGAGGCGATGGAATTGGGTCTTGAGGAGGCGTTCGCCGCCGCCGCGTGCCTCGTCGAATGGTCCGAGCGGCTGGGGCCGTTTCTGCCGCGCGACCGGCTCGACATCGCCTTCAGCATGGCCGGCGACGGCCGCCGCGCGGCGCTGACCGGCGTCGGCGGATGGAGGGCGCGCGTCCATGACCTCTGACCGCGCCGAGGCGTATGCGCGCGTCATCGCCGACGCCGGGTTCGCCGGCGCCGAGGCGATCGCGCTGGCCGGCGACGCCTCG
>CAZMRN010000378.1:0-2367 GCA_964568575.1 uncultured Caulobacteraceae bacterium | reverse complement strand
GTTGCGGGCGCCCGGCGCTGCGCAGTCGGCGTCGGCGCTGGGGCCTGGGCGGTTGGCGGCGGAGGCGGCGCAGCGCATACAGGCTCGGCGCGCCCCGCAATCGCCAAGAGGCCATGGCCTTGCGGTTTGGCGAGGCCGTATTCCGCCTCCATGCGGCGCACATCGACGATGCGGCATTGCACTGCCGGCGTCAGCGATTCAATTGCGTAGGGTGCGAACAATTGATTGACCAGAGAAGCATCGCAGAGGTCTGCGCCGACGCAAGCCTCGACCATGTCGAAATGATTGATCCAGAAATCGAGATCGCCGATCGCCGCGCGCCCCTCCTGGATCAGCGCCGCCGTCGGCAACAGACCGGCGCGAAAGTCCTGGTACATCGAGAAAGTCTGCAGCACGCGCTCGTCGGCCGATTTGGCGTTCTCGCGCTGATATTCGCGGAACGTGAAAAATCCCCCGGTCAGCGCGCCGCCGATGCCGACCCAGGTGGCCAGGATGGCCGAGAGATCCTTGATCTGCATGCGCGCTCCCCCCGTTTTTTCGCGCACTGTTGGGGCAAGGCCGCACTGCGTCAAGCGCTGCCCGGTTCGCGCTCTCGCTGCGGCGCCTTGAGCATTCGCGCCGCGCGGGGCACGGTGATCGCGCCAACGCGCTCACAGGAGGAAAGCCCAAATGACCGATGAAGTGCTGACGGACGTGCGCGACGGCGTGCTGATCGTGACGCTGAACCGCCCGGAAGCGAAAAACGCCGCCAATCGCGCGCTGGCCGAGGGCGTGGCGGCCGCGATGGACCGCCTCGACGGCGAGGCCGATCTGCGCGTCGGCGTGCTGACCGGCGCCGGCGGCACGTTCTGCTCCGGCATGGATTTGAAGGCGTTCCTCCAAGGCCAGACGCCCACCGTGCCGGGCCGCGGCTTCGCCGGACTGACGCAGAAGCCGCCGCAAAAGCCGCTGATCGCGGCGGTGGACGGCTACGCGCTGGCGGGCGGGCTCGAGCTTGCGATCGCGTGCGATCTCATCGTCGCCAACGAGAATGCGCGCTTCGGCATTCCCGAGGTCAAGCGCGGGCTCGCCGCCGCGGCCGGCGGATTGTTGCGCTTGCCGAAACAAATTCCCGCGCGCGTGGCGATGGAGCTGGCATTGACCGGCGATTTCATCACCGCGCAGCGCGCGCTCGAAGTGGGCCTCGTCAACCGCGTGACGAGCGGGCCGGCGCTCGAAGGCGCGCTGGCGCTCGCCGCCGCCATCGCCGCCAACGGCCCGCTCGCGGTGCAGCGCTCCAAGCAGGTGATCGTGGAATCGAGCGCTTGGAGCGAAGCCGAGATGTGGGACAAGCAGCAGCAACTCGTCGGCCCCGTGTTCACCTCCGAAGACGCGCGCGAAGGCGCCGCCGCCTTCGCTGAAAAGCGCAAGCCGAACTGGAAGGGGCGGTGAAGGCCGGGCTGCGCTGAACCTCTACCCTCTCCCCCGACGGGGGAGAGGGCAGGGTGAGGGGGCGGCGCACACGCGTGAAATTGCGTGCGTGGCGCGTGTGCAGTGATTGACCGTGTGCGCCCCACCCTTACCCCAACCCTCTCCCTCCTCGCGGAGGGAGAGGGAGCGGCTACGGCCCCTTCCTTCTCCGCCCGCGGAACGGCTTTTTCTGCGGCGCGAGCGCTTTGCGCGGTTCGACGGCCGCCGCGACGCCGTCATTCACCGCGCTTTGCCGGGCCAGAGGATCGTCGGCGACGAACAATTCGGTCTCCTGCAGTTTCTTGATCTCGTCACGCAGGCGCGCGGCGGTTTCAAATTCGAGATCGGCCGCGGCTTCGCGCATCTGTCGCTCGAGATCGGCGATGTAGCTCTTGAGGTTGTGGCCGATGAAGGGCGCCGCGTCCTCGCGCACGCCTGCGCCGCGTTTGCCGCCGCCGGCGCCGCGCTTGAAGCCCATCGGATCGCGCGGATCGATGGTGAGGCTGTCCTTCTCGTACACTGAACCCAGAATATCCTGGATGTCGCGCTTGATGCTTTGCGGCGTGATGCCGTGGGCGGCGTTGTAGGCGGCCTGTTTTTCGCGCCGGCGGTTGGTCTCCGCCATCGCGCGCGCCATCGAGCCGGTGATCCGGTCGGCGTAGAGGATGACCTTGCCGTCCACATTGCGCGCCGCGCGCCCGATCGTCTGCACCAGCGATGTTTCGCTGCGCAGGAAACCTTCCTTGTCAGCGTCGAGGATCGCGACGAGCCCGCATTCGGGAATGTCGAGCCCTTCGCGCAACAGATTGATGCCGACGAGCACGTCGAACACCCCGAGCCGCAAATCGCGGATGATCTCGATCCGCTCGACGGTGTCGATGTCGGAGTGCATGTAGCGCACGGGCACGCCTTGCTCGT
>CAZMRN010000377.1:0-2375 GCA_964568575.1 uncultured Caulobacteraceae bacterium | reverse complement strand
TCTGGCGATGGGCGCCGATCGCGAAGCGGTGGGCCTCGTCGCGCAGGCGCTGCAGATAATACAGCACCGGGCTTTTCTCATCGAGCCGAAACGCCGGCTTGCCGGGCATGAAGAAGCGCTCGCGGCCCGCGTCGCGATCGACGCCCTTGGCCACGCCCACGAGCGCGACGCGCCCCGCCAGCCCCGCTGCGGCGAGCGCGTCGATCGCGGCCTTGAGCTGGCCTTCGCCGCCGTCGATCAGGATCAAATCCGGCCACGCGGCTTCGCGCGCATCGCTTTCATCGTCGCTCTCCTTGGAGAAATCGACGCCCCGCTCGTCGGCGTTGCGCGCCGCCATTCCCCCCGCGCGCGGGGGGAGAAAGGACGCGTTTCCTCCCACGGTTGCGGGGGAGGTGTCCGCGTGTAGCGCGGACGGAGGGGGCGACGCCGCCTCGCGCGCGAGCCGCGCAAAGCGCCGTCCGAGCACTTCGCGCATCATTGCGTAATCGTCGCCGGGAGTCGTCTCCGCCGCCTTGATGGTGAACTTGCGGTACTGGTTTTTGAGGAAGCCGTCCGGCCCCGCCACGATCATCGCGCCGACGGCGTTGGTCCCCTGGATGTGGGAATTGTCATAGACCTCGATGCGCTCCGGCGGCGCCTTGAGGCCGAAGGTCTCGGCCACGCCTTCGAGCAGTTTCGAGACATTGGCGCTGTCGGCGGCGCGGCGCGCCAGCGCTTCGCGCGCGTTCAGCGTCACCTGATCGATGATGTCTTTCTTTTCGCCGCGTTCGGGCGCGCGGATTTCGACGCGGCGACCGGCCTTTTCGCTCAAGGCCTGCTCCAACAGCCCGCCATCCTCCAGCGCGACATTGATGAGAATAAGCGGCGGCGGCTCCATGGAATCGTAAAATTGGCCGATGAAGCTTTCCAGCACGTCCGCCGGCGGCGAACCGCTTTCGTTTCTGGGAAAATAAGCGCGATTGCCCCAATTCTGCCCGGCGCGGAAAAAGAACACCTGCACGCATGCTTGCCCGCCTTCGCAATGGATGGCGAAGGCGTCGGCGTCCTCGAAGGTCTGGGGATTGATCCCTTGGGCGGCGCGTACGGCGGCGAGCGCGCGGATGCGGTTGCGGATGCGCGCGGCGCGTTCGAATTCGAGCGCCTCGGCTGCGGCGCGCATCTCGGCGGCCAGCCGCTCCTGCAAGGCGTCCGAGCGGCCGCGCAGAAACGCGCGCGCATCGGCCACGAGCGCTGCATATTCGCCTTCCTCGACGAGGTCGACGCAGGGGGCCGCGCAACGCTTGATCTGATGCAGCATGCAGGGCCGCGTGCGCGCCGCGAACGTGGAATCCGTGCAGGTGCGCAGAAGGAACGCCTTCTGCAGCGTGTTGAGCGTGCGGTTGACCGCGCTCGCCGAAGCGAAGGGCCCGAAATAATCGCCCTTGAAGCGCTTGGCGCCGCGATGCTTCTGCAGCGCGGGGCTTTCGTGATCGGTGCGGATGGCGATGTAGGGAAAGCTCTTGTCGTCGCGCATCAGCACGTTGAAGCGCGGCCGCAAGCGCTTGATCATGTTGACTTCGAGCAGCAGCGCTTCGGTTTCGGTGGCGGTAACCACGACCTCCAGCCGCGCCACCAGCTGCAGCATGCGCACGATGCGGTTGGTGTGGCCGCGCCCCTGCGCGTATTGCGCCACCCGCGCCTTCAGCGACCGCGCCTTGCCGACATAAAGCACCTCGCCGTCCGCCCCGATCATGCGATAGACGCCGGGCTTGCCGGGCAGGCGCTTCCACGCCTCCTTGATCGCCTCCAGCCCGAGGCGGCCCTCGGTGGGCACATCCTCCACCGGCAGCGCCGTAAGATCTGGCGCGATCGCTTTGTCGGCCTTGGCCATGGCCCTGTGCTACGGCGTTTTGCCCCCGCCGCAAATCCACCGCGCACAGCAGGCCTGCGCACCCTCCCCCATCGCCCCGGACAGGCGGAGCCTGATCCGGGGCCCATGTTTTCCAGATGGCGCAAACATGGACCCCGGCTCGCCCTCCGGTCGGCCGGGGTGATGGCGGCGTCTCGGCGGCTCGGCCCCGGCGAAAGCCGGGGCCCAGGCGTCGGATAAACCGCCGCCAATCCGCCCCCCGCGCGGTGCGCGTAAATTCGCCTGCGTGATCCCGCATCTCTCCCGCGCCGCGCTCGACGCGCTCTGGTCCAAGGCCAGGATGATCGCGATCGCGTGCATGACCGAGCTGTTCGACAGCGAGCGCTTTCCGCGGCCCGGCCTCATGCTGCGCTCCTATGCGCGCGGCGTGCGCAAGCGGATCCTGGCTTTGGAGACGATGCTGCGCCGGCTGTTCGCGCTCGAAGCGGCGCTGGCGCCGGCGCCGCCGCCGATCCGCAAACATTCC
>CAZMRN010000376.1:0-2412 GCA_964568575.1 uncultured Caulobacteraceae bacterium | reverse complement strand
CGCGCGCGCTCGGCTTCGACGAGCCGGCGGCGAATTCGCTCGACGCCGTTTCGGCCCGCGATTTCGCGCTTGAACTGCTGGGCGCGCTGTCGATCGCGATGACGAACCTTTCGCGTTTGGCGGAAGAAATCGTGTTGTGGACCTCGCCGCAATTCGGCTTCGCGCGGCTGAGCGATTCCTGGTCGACCGGATCCTCCATCATGCCGCAGAAGCGCAACCCCGACGCCGCAGAGCTGATCCGCGCCAAAGCCGCGCGCGTCAGCGCCAATCTCTCCGCGCTCACCGCGATCATGCAGAAGCTGCCGCTGACCTACGCAAAGGACATGCAGGAGGACAAGGCGCTGACGTTCGACGCGGTCGACGCGTTCGATCTGAGCGCGCGCGCAATGACCGGCATGATCGAGACGATGCAGTTCGACCGCGCCGCGATGCGCGCGGCCGCCGCGCGCGGCTATTCCACCGCCACCGACCTCGCCGATTGGCTGGTGCGCACACCGAGAGCCTGCTGGAAGAGCTGGACGAACTGGTGCGCACGCTGCACATGCCGTTCCGCGACGCCCATCACGTGACTGGCGCGGTGGTGAAGCGCGCCGAAGCGCTGGGCGCAGCGACGCTCGCGGACCTGCCGCTGGCCGAGTTCCAGGCCATCGAGCCGCGCATCACCGAAGCCGCGCGCACCGCCCTGAGCGTCGAGGCGTCGGCTGCGAGCAGAACATCGTTCGGCGGAACCGCGCCGGAACGCGTGCGCGAACAGATCGCGCGCTGGCAGGAGACCTTGGCATGAAACGCATCGCGATCGCGCTTCTGGCGCTCAGCTGTCTTGCGGGGTGCGGCCTCAAGGGCGATCTCGACCGCCCGCCGCCGTTGTGGGGCGACGGCGCGCCGCAACAGCAGGACGAGTCCGAAGATCAAGCGCCGCAGCGCTGAACGTCCCCGTCTCCCCGTGTGGGAGAAGGTGGATTGTCGCGGAACGCGACAAGACGGATGAGGGGTGTTTGCTCGACTTTGCAAATGTTCGCGCCGTCACCCCTCATCCGTCAGCTTCGCTGACACCTTCTTCCACAGGGGGAGAAGGAAAAGAGTAGCCGACGCCCATGCACCATTTCAGCTATCGTGACGGCGCATTGCACTGCGAAGGCGTGTCGCTCACGCGCATCGCGGAAGACGTCGGCACGCCGGTCTATGTCTATTCCAGCGCCACGTTGGAGCGGCATTACGACGTGCTGCGCGCAGCGCTCGCGCCGCGCGATCCGCTGATCGCGTTCGCCGTCAAGGCCAATGGCAACATCGCCGTGCTGGCGACCTTGGCGCGGCGCGGCGCCGGCGCCGATACGGTGAGCGCAGGCGAGATCGAGCGTGCGCTCGCGGCCGGCGTGCCGCCTGCGCGCATCATCTTCTCCGGCGTCGGCAAGACGGCCGAGGACTTGATCTACGCGATGCGCGTGGGCGTACATCAGATCAATGTGGAAAGCGCAGCCGAGCTCGATCTGCTGGAAACGCTGGCGCGCAGCGAAAACGCGCGGCCGGCGATCGCGATCCGCATCAATCCCGATGTCGGCGCCGGCGGCCATGAAAAGATCATGACCGGCGGGCGCGAAAACAAATTCGGCGTCAGCGCCGAAGAGGCGATGCAGCTTTATGCGCGCGCCGCGGGCAGCCCGCATCTCGATGTGCGCGGCCTTGCAGTGCATATCGGGAGCCAGATTCGCGATCTCGCGCCGCTGGAGGCCACGTTCACGATCCTGCGCGACCTCGCTGCGCGGCTGCGCGCGCAGGGTTTGCCGGTGACGCATCTCGATCTCGGCGGCGGTCTCGGCGTGCCGTATTTCAACGAGGCCGCCCCACCTGCGCCGGCCGACTATGCCGCGATGATCGCGCGCGTGTTCGACGGCTTCGATGTGCGGCTGGCGTTCGAACCTGGCCGACTGATCGCGGGCAACGCCGGCGTGCTCGTGGCCAAAGCGCTGCGCGTGCAGACGAGGCCCGACCGGCGCATCCTCGTGCTTGACGCCGGCATGAACGATCTCGTGCGCCCGGCGCTATACGACGCCTATCACGACATCCTGCCAGTGCAGGCGGCCGCGCCCGATGCGCCGCGCGCGCCGATCGACGTCGTCGGCCCGATCTGCGAGACCGGCGACACGTTCGCGCGCGACCGCGCGCTGCCGCCGATCGCGCCGGGCGATCTTGTCGCCTTCCAGACCGCAGGCGCCTATGGCGCCGCGATGGCCTCGACCTACAACGCCCGGCCCCTGGTTCCGGAGGTTCTGGTGCGCGGCGATCGGTTCCAGGTCGTGCGCCGCCGGGTGCCGGTTGCCGAACAGATCGGCTGGGAGACCCTGCCGGACTGGCTGTAACGCCAAGCTGTCGCGCCGTTCATTCATGTCTGCGCCGCATTCGCCCTGCTAAGCT
>CAZMRN010000375.1:0-2414 GCA_964568575.1 uncultured Caulobacteraceae bacterium | reverse complement strand
GGGGGCGGCGCCGCCGCCTGCGCGCGCGCGGTTTCTGCGCCAGTTCGAACTCGTCGAGCGCGTGCGCGCTTATGACAAGAACGTCGACGAGGCGCTGATCAACCGCGCCTATGTGTACGCCACGGTCAAACACGGCGCGCAGAAGCGGCTGTCGGGCGATCCTTATTATGCGCACCCGATCGAGGTCGCGGGCATTCTTACCGAATACCGCCTCGACACCTCCACGATCGTGGCGGGGCTCCTGCACGACACGCTGGAAGACACGGACGCAACGCGCGAACAGATCGCCGATTTGTTCGGCCCCAAGATCGCCGATCTCGTCGAAGGCGTGACCAAGCTGTCGCGGCTTGAGATGTCGCCGGAGCGGAACACCCAGGCCGCGAACCTGCAGAAATTCATCCTGGCCATGTCGCGCGACGTGCGGGTGCTGTTGGTGAAGCTGGCCGATCGGCTGCACAATATGCGCACGCTCAGCCATCACCCCAAACTCGAGAAGCGGCGGCGCATCGCGCTCGAGACGCTTGAAATCTACGCCCCGCTGGCGCGCCGCATCGGCATGGAGCGTATGGCGCGCGAGCTGGAATCGCTCGCGTTCCACGAGGCCTTTCCCGACATGGAAGGCGCGATCCTGTCGCGCCTGGAGACGCTGCGCGCCGATCAGGGCGCCAATGTCGCGCTCATCACCCAAAAGATCACAGACGTGTTCGCCGCAAGCGGCGTCGAGGCGCGCGTGTTCGGGCGTGAGAAGCAGCCCTATTCGATTTACCGCAAATTGCAGCGCAAAAGCGTGCAATTCTCCGACGTCGCCGACATCTACGCCTTTCGCGTGATCGTGCCGACGCCGTCGGATTGCTATCGCGCGCTCGGCCTGATCCACCAAACTTGGCGGTCGCTGCCGGGATCGTTTGAAGACTATATCTCCAATCCCAAGCCGAACGGCTATCGCTCGATCCACACCATCGTGATCGGTCCGGGCAATGTGCGCGTCGAGATCCAGATCCGCACCGAGGAGATGGACAAGGTCGCCGAGTTCGGGGTCGCGGCGCATTGGCGCTACAAGAACGAGGCGTACGGCTTCGACGCCGACGGCGCAGCCTCGATAGGGCTCGACCCGCGCGAGGCGGTGCGCTCGCTGTTGGAGATCGCCGAGCATGGCGGCGACCCGGAGGACTTTCTCGAGCACGCCAAGCTCGAAATGTATCAGGATCACGTGTTCGCCTTCACGCCGAAGGGATCGCTGATCGCGCTGCCGCATGGCGCCACGCCGCTCGATTTCGCCTATGCCGTGCACTCCGACATCGGCGACACCTGCATAGGCGCGCGGATCAACGGCGAGGAGCGGCCGCTGCGCACGCAATTGCGCAATGGCGATGTGGTGGAAGTCATTCGCTCCGATCGCGCAGCGCCGGTACCCGGTTGGGAATCGCTCACCAAAACCGGGCGCGCCAAATCCCATCAGCGCAGGCTGGAACGTCTGGCGCGGCGCGAGGAATTCTTGAAGCTCGGACGCGAATTGGTGTCGCACGCCCTGCATCGCTATGGCCATGACATCGCCGAAACCGTGCTCGACGAGGCCGCGGCGCGGCTCGGTCATGAGAGCGTCGACGATCTGTTCGTCGCGGTGGGCGAGAATTCCCTGCGCGCGTCGGCGGTGGCGGCGGCGGCGTTTCCGGGGCTTGCGGAAAAGATTCAGAAGGACGAGGAGCGCAGCCCGATGGAGGCGCGCAAGGCCAGGCTCTACGTCAAAGGCGGCCCATTGACGCCAGGCGTGGCGTTGCATTTCGCCAATTGCTGCACGCCCATTCCCGGCGATCGCATCGTCGGCGTGCAGGCGCCGGGCGAAGGCGTTGCAATTCACACCATCGATTGCGGCGCGCTGGCCGACATGGAATCCGATCATCTGCAATGGTTCGATCTCGCCTGGACCGACACCGCGCTCGATCACACGCTCGCCGTCGGGCGCATCATCGCCACGGTTGAAAACGGGCGCGGCGTGCTTGCGCATTTGTGCAAATTGATCGCCGAGAACGAGGGCGACATCCTCAATATCCGGACCGCGCAGCGCTCGGAGGATTTCTTCGACCTGATCTTCGACGTCGAGGTGGCCGATGCGCGCCACTTGACCAATATCCTCGCCGCCATGCGCGCCTCGAAATCCGTGCGCGACGTGGAGCGCGTGCGCGGATGACCGCGCGGACGTTGGCCGAAACGCCGACGCCGGCCCTGACGCTCGATTGCGACGCGCTCGAGCGCAACATCGCCAAAATGGCGCAGCGCACGCGCGGCGTAGCCCTGCGTCCGCACGCGAAATCGCACAAATCCGCCTTCGTGGCGCGGCTGCAGATCGCCGCCGGCGCAGTCGGGGTGTGCTGCGCCAAACTGAGCGAGGCGGAGGCGCTGGCCGACGCGGGCGT
>CAZMRN010000374.1:0-2422 GCA_964568575.1 uncultured Caulobacteraceae bacterium | reverse complement strand
GGTCGCCCCTCGGCGTCGATCTCCAGCGAGATCGCCGGCTTCTGCAGCACAAGCTCGGTGACGATGAGCCGCCCCTGCAGGAAAGGAATAACCTCGACGCCGACCGCCAGCCCCTCCGCCGAGGCGAAGGTCGCCGCGCGCCCATTGGCGACATTGGCCACGCTGACGTCTTCGGCGCGAAAGCCGAGCACGGGATAAAGCGAGGGCCGAAAAGCGCCGGCAAACGTGACGTCGCGCCCGATCTGCGCCTCGATCAGGCGCTCGACCTGCGCCTTGATCTGGTCGCGCGGCAGGAAAAAATAGAGGCCCGCCGCCGCAGCGCCGAGCAGGACGATCACGATCCCGATGCTGGCGAACAGCCACCCAACCCACGTCTTGGGCATGCGCCTCTCCCCGCGCTGAGCGCGCATCCTAGGCGCAGCGTCGACCGCGTGAAAGGGCGCGCCCTTCCGTGCGGCGCAGAAGCGTCTATCTAGAGGGTCCGCAGCTTTGGACCCCGCCTATGACCGCCCCCGCTCCCGACGCCGTTCCCGTCACCGTGCTCACCGGCTGGCTCGGCGCCGGAAAGACCACGCTTCTCAACCGCATCCTCTCGGAGGACCACGGCAAGCGCTACGCCGTCATCGTCAACGAATTCGGCGAGATCGGCATCGACAACGATCTCATCATCGACGCCGACGAGGAAGTGTTCGAGATGAACAATGGCTGCGTGTGCTGCACGGTGCGCGGCGACCTGATCCGCATCATCGAGGGCTTGATGCGGCGCAAGGGCAAGTTCGACGCGATCCTGGTCGAGACGACCGGACTCGCAGCGCCCGCGCCGGTCGCGCAAACGTTCTTCGTCGACGAGGCCGTGCGCGAAAAAACCAGGCTCGACGCGATCGTCACCGTGGTCGACGCCAAGCATGTTCTCGATCGCTTGAACGATAGCGCCGAAGCGCAAGAGCAGATCGCTTTCGCCGACGTCCTGCTGCTCAACAAGACCGATCTGGTCTCCGCTGAGGAACTCGCCGCGGTGGAGCGGCGCATCCGCGCGATCAACCCCACCGCGCGCATCGAGCGCACGCAAAAGAGCGCGATCGCGCTCGACAAGATCCTCGATGTCGGCGCGTTCGATCTCGCGCGCGTGACCGAGCTCGAGCCCGATTTTCTCGCCGACAGCGGACACGACCATCACCACGATCATGATCACGACCACCATCATGACCACGGCCATGCGCCGCGCGATCTCGGCCAAGAGGCCGACGATCACATCGCGGCGGCGGGCATCGCCAGCATTTCCTTGAAGAGCGAGCGCCCGCTCGATCCGCAGAAGACGCTGACCTGGATCAACCGCATCACGCAGGAGCGCGGCCCCGACATCCTGCGCCTGAAAGGGATTCTGGCGTTTCCCGACGAGCCGAAGCGCTTCGTCGTGCAGGGCGTGCACATGATCGTCGACGGCGACACGCAGCGCGACTGGCGCGCCGACGAGCCGCGCATCTCGCGCCTTGTGTTCATCGGACGCAATCTCGATCGCGCAGAGCTGGAGACGGCGTTCGCCGCGTGCGCGGCGTGAGCGGAACGATCGATCTCGAAGCGCCGGGCGCCGCGTGCGGATGGATCGGCGACGTCGCGATGTTCGCGCTGCGCAACGGCGAAGCGGCGCGGCGGCGCGCGCATGACGGCGCGGTGTTGTGCGCCTGCCCGCATCCGGACGGCGCATCCTGGCTGACCGGCGGCGATGACGGGCGCGTGCTGGCGACGCGCCCTGGCGCCGCGCCCGTCGAAATCGCGCGCTTCAAAGGCAAATTGGTCGATCATCTGGTCGCCAGCGCGGCTTCAGGCGTGATCGCTGCAGGCGTCGGCAAGACGGCGCACGTGTTTCCGCGCGGCGCCGCGCAAGGCGCACACGCGTTCACCTATCCTTCCACCATCGGCGGGCTGGCGCTGGACGCCAAAGGGCGCAAACTTGTCGCCAGCCATTATGGCGGCGCGACGGTGCGCTATGCGCTGATGGCCGAGGACGCCGGCGTTGCGCTGCGCTGGGCGGGATCGCACTTGGCCGCGACGATGTCGCCCGACGGCGATTATGTGCTGACCGCGATGCAGGAGATGGAGCTGCACGGCTGGCGCCTGCCGGAAAAAACCGATCTGCGCATGTCGGGCTATGCGGCGAAGACGAAATCCTTCAGCTGGGATCGGCGTGGGCGCTGGCTGGCGACGTCCGGCGCGCCGTGCGCCGTTGTGTGGCCTTTTGTGGGCAAGACAGGCCCGCAGAACAAGGCGCCGGTGATGGTCGCAGAGCGCGAAGCGCTGGTCACCCAGGTGGCGTTCCACCCGCGCGAGGACCGCATCGCGATCGGCTACGCCGACGGCGCCGTGCACGCCGCGACCCTCGATCCCGCCGGCGAGGCGCGTCTGGTCGCGCCCGCGGGCGCAG
>CAZMRN010000373.1:0-2430 GCA_964568575.1 uncultured Caulobacteraceae bacterium | reverse complement strand
GGCCGCAAGATTTGGGCGCACAAGCTGCGATCGCTCGAAGAGCAAGGGGAACCCCTCATCGATGCGCAGCGCGCGGCGTGGCGGGCCGCCCTGCGATTCCGCGAGCCATCTTGCGACGACGGCAATGAGACGCACGACGCAGATTGATCCGCGCCCATCCTTCGCCGCGTTCTGCGCCGCGCTCATCGGCGCGATTGACGGCGATTACGACGCAGCGCGCAGATACATCGCCGCTCATCCTGCGGCGCGCGGCGAACTGCTGGCAGCATACAGAGCGTGCATTCGGTCGCGCGAGGCCGCTAGCAGGTGGCGAGCCGCTGCCGCGCGATCGGACAAATACATGCGCGGCATAGACCACGCCGCGCCGATGCGATGAGGCAGTCGGAACACGCCTTGCAGTGCGCCGTGTTTCAATGGGCGGCCATCGCGGCGCGCCAGTATCCGGAGCTTCGCCTGCTCTACGCGGTGCCCAACGCAGCGCAGCGCAGCGTGCGCGCCGCGCGGTACATGATCGCCGAGGGCCTGAGGGCCGGAGTCCCTGACGTCTGCCTGCCAGTTCCGCGCGGAACGTTCGGCGCGCTTTACATCGAGCACAAGATCGGCAGCGCAAAGCCGACAGATCGGCAGTCGTTTTGGATTCACGCGCTGATTGACGCCGGCAATAGGGTCATCGTATCTCGATCAGTCGAGCAATCGCGCGCGGCGATCGTCGATTACCTTTCGCTGCCTCCGCGTGACATCCTCCCCCGCCTAAAGGCGGGGGATTCCAGCAGCGCCAACCGTGCTAAGCACGATTGACGCCCTGTCGGTTCGCACTTCGCAGACAGTCGGCTTTCCGGGTGACGCGCAAGCACCCGACGAACGGTCGATTTTTCACAACGAACGGCGCACCTGGGGCTTGCGCATACACGAAAACCGTGTATAGTAGAGGGCATGGACAGCACGGTGCAGTCCACACCAGCCGGCGGTGAGTAGCCGGAAGAGCCCCAAAAAAGGAGAGCAGATATGAGCATGAAAATTATCATCAAAGAAACCTCCGCGGTTGAAACACTGTCGCTGATCGACCCTAAATCTGGGGTTGACTATATCTATGATTTCATCGGCCGCACAGGCGCACTGAACGACGGCCAGTTTGAATGGGACGCAGATCATGATGCTTATGTTTGTGACCAAGAGACGTTTGACTGGTGGAGAGACGTGGTAGAAGCGAATCAAGTGCTGGAGTACCGTATCGATGCTCTTGCAAAAGAGCACGGGTTGGAAAAAGTCTACGAGGTCATCAATGAGTTAGATAGCGTTGACCTCGAAGACCACGCAGCGCACATCAATAGGGCTCTAGACGAGGTTTTCGGGTTTACTAATTGCTGAGGGCAGCAAGGATCGCACCATGAGTAGCCGCAATCATCCGACCACCGACGCGATCCTCGCCGCGCGCAAGGCCGCTGGCTTGTCACAAGCCCAAGCCGCCGCGATCGTGCACCGGCCAAGCTACCGCACCTGGCAGGACTGGGAGCGCGGCCGTGCCAAGATGCCGCCCGATGCATGGGAGCTATTCCTCCTCAAGACCGGCCAGCACCCTAAGGCGCTGATGATCGCCGGAGGTAACGGGCTTGGCCCGGCCTGCCGGGACAAGTCCCGTTGACCGACCAGTTAGATGGCCGGTGCCGAAGCGAAGGAATCTATGAACCGCGTGTATTTCGGAGACTGCCGCGACACGATGCGCGACCTGAAGGCGCAGGGCGTGCGCGTGCAGTGCTGCGTGACCAGCCCGCCGTACTTCGGCCTGCGGTCCTACCTGCCGGACGATAGCCCGGACAAGTCGCTAGAGATCGGGCTTGAAGAAACGCCAGAGCAGTACGTAGCCCGCATGGGTGATGCTTGATCTTGCCGCCAAGAAAAGAAGCACCCGCATCGCATAGTGCGATGCAGGGACTTACGATTGCCGCTTACGCTGCGCCGGCCGCCGCCTTGTTGGCATCCATGATGACGTCGCTTCCGAGCAGCGACACAAGTTCTTCGGGCGTGGTCTTTTCGACAGAGAAACGCGTTTGCGCAACAGCGCGCCACGCCAATACGCGATTCTTGGCGTTGACGTACCGCTTTTCGCCGCTCGAAAGATCGGTCACGGTAAATACTTTGTTGATGAGCTTTCCTCGCCCCATAATTTGCTCCGTTAGATCAGGCGCACGTCGCGCCGTGTTGAATGGTAACCCGATCAAAGGAGGGCTGCAAGTGCAAGAGTTAGAACTGCTGCGCGTCGGTGCTCGTCAAGCGCGCCCTATCCTTATGGTTTTCGTCACGCAGACCGAAGCGCAAGGCATAGCTCATGATGCGCCGATCGTGCGCAACGCGCGCCGCGCGATCGAGCTCTTCGACCGAGCGTTAGCTTGCCGTGATCCTAGCGTTCGCTGCTCGTCCGCTGCTCCACGA
>CAZMRN010000372.1:0-2460 GCA_964568575.1 uncultured Caulobacteraceae bacterium | reverse complement strand
GCGATCGTGGGGTCGCTCGGCGCAAGCGCCCGGGCGCGCTCGAAAGCCACGATGGCTTCGCGCAAGCTGGCGCCCAGCATCAGCGCGCCGCCTGGGCCGCCTCGGCGCAACACCTCGGCGTGCCAGCCGCCGAGAAGGGCATGCGCCCACGCCTCGTTCGGCGCCAGCGCCAAGGCCTCCTCAATCAGGACGCGCCCGCGCTGCGGATAGCCGCGCTGCAGCGCCTCGGCGTCCCCGACCAGCCGTCCGCGCAGACCCAAAGCCAACGCCAATTGCAGCCGCGCCTCGACCGATTCCGGATCGCGACCGAGCGCGGCCTGCGCCGCCTCGATGGCGCGATCGGCCAGAGCCAGACGGTCGGCGCCGGGATCGACCACGCATTGCGCCAACAGCGAGCGCGCCGCGAAGGCGTAGCCGGAGGAAGACCCCGCCGCCGCGCCTGTCTGTGCGGCCAGGAGGAAGGCGCCGCGCTCATAGGCGCGCACGGCGGCGGCGGGCGGATCGGCGGCGGCCGTTCCAGCCAAGGCGATCACGCTGACGAGCAGAGCGACGCGGCGCATGTGCGACAGACTGGCGCGCCGCGGCCCAACGGTAAAGAGGCGATGAACGCCTGGCGATCACGCCGCCGCGACCAGCTCCCCGTCGAGCGCGCGGCGCATCAGGGCGGCGGTTTCGCGCACGCCGAAGATCGCTGCGAAGGAGCCGAAGCGCGGCCCCTGTTCCTGGCCGAGCAGGACCTCGTAAAGCGCCTTGAACCAGTCGCGCAGCGGCTCGAATTCGTAGCGCTTGCCGATCTCGAACACGTCGTTCTGGATCGCGGCGGCGTCGGCGAAATCGAACGGATAGGATTCAAGCGTGATGATCAGCGCCTCGAACGCGCGGCGCTCCTTCTCCGTCACCGTGCGGAAGCGCTTCTTCGGCTTCACGAAATCCTGGTAATAGCGCAGCGCGTAGCCGCACAGCCGATCGAGGCGCGGATGCGTCGCCGGCGAAGCGCCGGGCGCGTACTTCTCGATAAAGCGCCACAAGTGCTCTTTGGTTTCGGAATTCGCCGCCGAGACCAGATTGAGCAGCAGCGCGAAGGTGACGTCGCTGGCGGCGGCCGCATTCGTCGCCGGCGCGAAGCGCGCAGTGCGCTCCGGCGGAGGCGGGGCTCCGGAATGGATGTGCCAAACCGGATTTTCCATCCGCTCGGCCTCATTCTGCGAAGGATAGGCCTCGAGATGGGCGAGATATTCGTCGACCGCCTTGGGGATGACGTCGAAATAGAGCCGCTTGGCTGTTTTCGGCTTTTGATAAATATAGGTCGCGAGACTTTCCGGCGGCGCGTAGGTGAGCCATTCGTCGATGGTGAGGCCGTTGCCCTTGGATTTTGAAATCTTCTCGCCGTTCTCGTCGAGGAACAATTCGTAATTGAAGCCCTCCGGCGGAACGCCGCCCAGAGCGCGGCAGATTTTCGAGCTTTGCACCACGCTGTCGATCAGATCCTTGCCGGACATCTCGTAATCGACGCCGAGCGCGGTCCAGCGCAGCGCCCAATCCGGCTTCCATTGAATCTTCACATGGCCGCCGGTCACGGGAACCTCGGTGCGCGTTCCGTCCTCGTCTTCGAAGGTGATCGTGCCGCGCTCGAAATTGCGCGAGAGCGTGGGCGTCTGCAGCACGCGGCCGGTCTTCGGGCTGATCGGCAGGAACGGCGAATAGGTCGCGCGGCGATCGGGGCCGAGCGTCGGCAGCATGATCGCCATGACCTGGTCGAAGCGGTCGAGCATGGTCAAGAGCGCGGCGTCGAACGCGCCGGATGTGTATTGCTCGGTCGAGGACATGAAGTCGTAGTCGAAGCCGAAGCCGTCGAGAAAAGCGCGCAGCTTGGAATTGTTGTGATGCGCGAAGCTTTCGCAGCAGCCGAACGGGTCGGGCACTTTCGTCAGCGGCTTGTGCAAATGCGCCTGCAGCATGGCCTGGTTGGGCAGGTTCGCGGGCACCTTGCGGAAACCGTCCATATCGTCGCTGAAGGCGATGAGGCGCGTGGGGATCGCATCGTCGGTGAGCGTGCGGAAGGCGTGGCGCACCATCGTCGTGCGCGCCACCTCCTGGAAGGTGCCGATATGCGGCAGGCCGGATGGGCCATAGCCGGTTTCGAAGATCACCGGCCCGGTTTTCGGGTGTTTCTTCAGCCGCTCGACCACGAGGCGCGCTTGTTCGAACGGCCAAGCCTTGGCCGCGCTGGCGAGGAGGGCGGTGGTGGACATATCCACCGGTTAACGCCGCTTCGCAGCGCGGCTCAAGCCCTTTGGCCGCGCGCAGCGTCGGCGCGCATGGACGAAACCGGCGCTATTCGGCAAGGACGGGCGCATGAAAGATCTGATCCTCCTCCGCCACGCCAAAGCCGTCGCCGCCGACGGCGCGCCTGACGATCGCGCGCGCGCGCTGACCGAGCGCGGCCGGCGCGACGCCCGC
>CAZMRN010000371.1:0-2461 GCA_964568575.1 uncultured Caulobacteraceae bacterium | reverse complement strand
AGCGCGCCCGCCAGAACGGCGCGCCGCGCGATCATTGCGCCATCGCCGTCGCCGCGACGGCGCGGCAGCGAATGACGCCGTAACGCCCGAAATGGCATTGCGCGGATTGGCCGAAACGAATGTCGTGCACGCCCGACAGCGCGCCGGTGGAGACGATGTCGCCTGCGCGCAATCGCCGCCCGCGCGTCGGCAGATGTTCCAGCAGGAAGCGGAAACTCTCCAGCGGGCCGCCCATCAGCGAGCGGGCGTCGCCGGCGCCGACGACAGCGCCATTGATGCTGGTTTCGCAGGCGATCGCATCGATCGCATCGCGCCAGTCGGGAATGTCGTCGCCCAGCACCAATCCGAAATTGTTGCCGAAATCGCTCACGACCACTGTGGCGCCGAGATCGTTGATGCTGGCGAGCGGGCTGCCGGCGATCTCCACCGCGATGCGCGCGCGTCCGATCATCGCCAGCGCCTCCTCGCGCGACCATGCGGCTTTGTCCGCCGGCGCATCGTGCGCGCATTCGAGCGCGAGTTCGCCTTCGACGGCGGCGAAACCTCCAACAAGGATGGGAATGGCGACGGTTTCGTCCGCACGCGCCTCGCGGATGGCGCGGCGGAAGATCGGCCCGGCGAGGCGGTCGCTGGCGGCGAGATGGCCTTGCCGAACGGGGATGCGGCCGATCTTCCAGGCGCCGATCGCATCAGGCCACAGGCCGATCGCCTCCTCCTGGTGGGCGTAGGCGCGCTGCAGCGTCGTGGGGATGGGTCCGGGGAAGGCGGGCAGGGGGCGGGCGGCGAGCCGGGCGGCGACGAACTGGGCGGCGACCGAGTTTTTGGAATCGCCAAGGGGTGCGGGCGCCGATGCCATCGGGTGGTGCTTTCTGTGGGCCATGGGCGCGATTGCGCCGGCATGGGCTGGACTCTTGCGTCCAAAGGTAACCGGTGTCAAATTCATTTTGGCGTCCGGCGCAAGGCATGGGACAATGCCTGCGCCGGGCTGCCAATGGGGCGGAAAAAGCGATGATTATCATGCGACTAAGCGCGCTCGCGGCGGCCGTCGGCCTGGCTTTCGCGGCCTTCGGTGCGGTTTTTCCCGCGTTTCGGGAGGAGGCTGCCGCACAGGCCGCGCCGGCGCAGGAACTGGCGTTTCCAGGCGCCCTGGGCTGGGCGGCGCGCACGCCGGGCGGACGCGGCGGGGCGATCCTGCGCGTGACGACCTTGGCGGGCGACGGGCCAGGCTCGTTCCGCGCCGCTGTCGCTGCCTCGGGCCCGCGGATCGTCGTGTTCGAGGTGGGCGGGGTGATCGATCTCGGCGGGCGCACGCTGCGCATCACCGAGCCGTTTCTCACCATCGCAGGCCAGACCGCGCCGTCGCCCGGGATCACCTTCATTCGCGGCGGCCTCGACATCGCGACTCATGACGTGGTCGTGCAGCACATCCGCGTGCGCGCCGGAGGCGCAGGCTTTGCGCCGATGAGCGGAAACGATTTCGACTCCATCGCTGCGATCGGCGCCGCGCGCGTGATCGTGGATCATTGCTCCTTGACCTGGGGCACGGACGAAAATCTCTCCGCCTCCGGTCCGCGCTTCGCGGGCGAAACGCCGGAAGACTGGCGCCGCGGCGCCTCGCACGCGATCACGTTTTCGAACAATATTCTGGCCGAGAGCCTCGCGCATTCCACGCACGCGAAAGGCGAGCACTCGAAAGGCTCGCTCATTCACGACAATGCGTCGGAGATTTTGATCGTCGGCAATCTTTACGCCCATAATTACGAGCGCAATCCGCTGTTCAAGGGCGGCGTGTCCGGCGTCATCGTCAACAATCTGATCTACAATCCTGGCCCGCGCGCGTTGCACTATAATCTCATGGCGCAGGAATGGGGCGATCGCGCGCCCGTGACGGGGCGCATGGTGGCGATCGGCAATGTGCTGCGCGGCGGCGTCGATACGCCGCGGGAGATGGCGTTTTTGATGCTCGGCGGCGACGGCGATCTGGAATTTCACGGCCGCGACAATATCGCCGTCGATCGCATCGGCGCGCCGATCGCGCTGTTCGGGCGCTACACGACGGGGCCCGCGCGGATCATCGAGCGGCCGCGACCGATGCTGTGGCCCGAAGGCTTGGTCGCCGCGCCGGCGCTGTCGGTGGAGCGCTCGGTGCTGCGCCAAGCGGGCGCGCGGCCGTGGGATCGCGACGCCCATGACGTGCGCATCATCGCCGACGTCGCCGAAGGGCGCGGCCGCATCATCGATTCCGAAGCGCAGGTCGGCGGCTATCCGCAGCAGGCCGAAACGCGCCGGCCGTTCAACGCGGACGATTGGGATCTGCGCACGATGACGCCGCGGCGCGCCGAAACGCTCGATTCCGGCGCGCAGGCGCGCGGCACATGAGGCGCGCGCTCATTTCCCGTCGCGCGCTGCTGCAAGCGCCCGCCGCATTCGCCGCCGCAGCGCCGGCCTTCGCGCAGACGCC
>CAZMRN010000370.1:0-2464 GCA_964568575.1 uncultured Caulobacteraceae bacterium | reverse complement strand
CGGAGCGCGGGCGGTTTTACATGCGGCTTCTGGTGCGCGACCGGCCGGGCGTGATCGCGGCGGTGTCGGACCAATTGGGCCGCCAGAGCGTCTCGATCGAGAGCTTCCTGCAGATGCCGGGCGGCCAGGCCCCGACCGTGCCCATCGTCCTGACCACCCAGGCCTGCGCCCGATCGGCCCTTGACGCCGCCGCCCTCGCCATTGCAACGCTCGACGCCGTCGCCGAGCCCCCGCGCGTGTTTCCCATCGAGGAAGCCGACGACCGCGCCCGCTTCTGGAGCTGACACAACCCATGCCCAGCGTCATCACGGACGATCTCGCGGCCGCCGCCGCCCGCGTGGCCG
This sequence comes from uncultured Caulobacteraceae bacterium, assembly GCA_964568575.1. GTDB lineage: Bacteria > Pseudomonadota > Alphaproteobacteria > Caulobacterales > Aquidulcibacteraceae > RI-43. Next base: position 2,120 of record CAZMRN010000370.1, on the reverse strand, counting down.
AATGCGCCGCTATCGCCGCCGCGAAACTTATCGGCAGGGGCGACGAGAAGGCCGCCGACCAGGCCGCCGTCGACGCCATGCGCACCGCGCTCAACGCGCTGCCGATGCGCGGGCGCATCGTCATCGGCGAAGGCGAGCGCGACGAGGCGCCGATGCTCTATATCGGCGAGGAAGTCGGCACGGGCGCCGGCCCGGAAATCGACATCGCGCTCGATCCCCTCGAAGGCACAACGCTCACCGCCAAGGCGATGGCCAACGCGCTCGCTGTGATCGCGTTCGCGCCGCGCGGCGGGCTGCTGCACGCGCCCGACACCTATATGGACAAGATCGCCGTCGGCCCGGGATACGCGCCTGGCGTCATCGATCTCGACCGCAGCGCGGGGGAGAATGTCCTGCGCCTGGCGGAAGCCAAGGGCGTGCCGGCGAGCGATATCGGGGTGTGCGTGCTGGATCGCCCGCGCCACGCCGAGATCATCGCGGCGCTGCGCGCGGTCGGCGCGCGGGTGCATCTGATCTCGGACGGCGACGTCGCCGGCGTCATCAGCACAACCGACGCGGCCACCGGCATCGATCTTTATGTCGGCTCAGGCGGCGCGCCTGAGGGCGTGTTGGCCGCCGCCGCGCTGAAATGCGTCGGCGGGCAATTCCAGGGCCGGCTCGTGTTCCGCACCGATGACGAACGCCGCCGCGCCGAGCGCACCGGCGTGACCGATTTCGACCGCCGCTATACGCTCGACGATCTCGCCTCCAGCGACGCGATCTTCGTGGCGACCGGCGTCACGCCCGGCTCGCTGCTGGACGGCGTGCGCGTGCGCAACGGCAGCGTCACCACGCACACCTTGGTGATGAACTCCGCCACCGGAACCGTGCGCGAAATCAAAACCAAGCGCCGCCTGACCTAAGCGCCAACCCTCTCCCCCAATTGGGGGGGGGCAGGGTGAGGGGGCGGCGCAAGGCTTGAAGCGTTTTCGCTCCACCCTCACCCCGACCCTCTCCCTCCTCGCGGAGGGAGAGGGAGAGGCGGCGCCGCGAATCGGGCGATAAGCGCGGCATGCCAGCGCTGCGCAAATCAACCGAGCCGGGAGCGGCGCGCGCCTTTCTCAACGTCGAGCGGTCCTTGTCCGGCAAACGCTGGCGCGCGCGCGCGGCCGATGAGGCGTTGGTCGAGGCGCATCGGCGCGCATCGCGACTGCCGGAAATCGCTGCGCGTCTGTTGGCGGGACGCGGCGTGTCCACCGCCGACGCGCCGGGTTTTCTCAATCCGACGCTGCGCGATTTCTTTCCCGATCCCTCAACCTTCGCCGACATGGACAAGGCGGCCGCGATCATCGAGGACGCGATCGTTTCGGGCAGGCCTACCGCCGTGTTCTGCGATTACGACGTCGACGGCGCCACCTCCGGCGCCCAGCTCGTGCGATATTTTCGTGCGCGTGGAAGGGATCTCCGCATCTATGTGCCCGATCGGATGACCGAGGGCTACGGCCCCTCCGAAGGCGCGTTCGCGAAACTGAAGGCCGAAGGCGTTTCGCTCGTCATCACGGTGGATTGCGGCGCAGCCGCGGAAGGCCCGCTGACGGCCGCGGCCGCCATGGGCCTCGATGTTGTGGTGCTCGACCATCACCTGATGAGCGGCCCGCCGCCGCGCGCGGCCGCTGTCGTCAATCCCAATCGGCCCGATTGCCATTCTGGGCAGGGGACGCTGACGGCTGCGGGCGTCGTGCTCGTGGCGTTGGCTGCGGTCAATCGCGAAGCGCGCAAGCGCGGCTCGATCGGGTCGAACCATCTGCCCAATCCGCTCGACAATCTCGATCTCTCGGCGCTGGGCACGGTGTGCGACGTGGCGCCCTTGCGCGGCTTCAATCGCGCCATCGTCGCGCAGGGCCTGAAAGTTCTCGCCAAGAACAACAATATCGGGCTTGCGGCGCTGGCGCGCGCGGCGGGGCGCGAGCGCTGCGCCAGCGTCTATGATCTGGGCTTCGTGCTTGGCCCGCGGATCAATGCGGGCGGGCGCATCGGCGATGCGTCGCTCGCCACGCGGCTGTTGAGCACCGACGACCCGTCGGAGGCCGAAGGCATCGCGCTGCAGCTCGGCGCGCTCAACGCCGAGCGGCGCAAGCAGG
>CAZMRN010000369.1:0-2500 GCA_964568575.1 uncultured Caulobacteraceae bacterium | reverse complement strand
ATCTCCTTCTGGTCACGCAAACGCGCTTTGCGCCTTCAAACGCTTTGGGCGCGCCAAGGTTTCAAAACCATTTCCGCCACCGCGCCAAGGCGAACAGCGCCAGGGGCGCGGCCAGCATCAGCGCAAACCCGGCCCAGGGCCCCCAGCCGGTCTTGAACCAGTCCATCGCCTCGAAATTCATGCCGAAGATCGAGGCGACCAAAGTCGGCGGCGCGAACGCGATGGTGGCCAGCGCCAGGCCGCGCAGCGCGTTGTTCTGCGCCGAGCTGACAAGGCCCACCGCCGCATTCTGCAGAAAAGCCAGATGCTGCGACAGCGCCTCGCCGTCGCGCTCGAGTTCTTCGACATCGCGCGCGAGCGCGCGCACCGCTTCCGCGTCAAGCCCGTGGCGGTCGCACACGATCGACACGAAGGCGAGCATGCGCTGCAGGCTCGACAACGATTCATGCGTCATCGTCGCCTGCGTGCCGAGCCGCCCGAGCGTGCGCAGCGTGGCGGACAGGTTCAGCGTGCCGTTGTCGTCGTCGAAGGTCGCACGCGAGACGGTAAGCGCGCCGCCGCGCACCTCCGCCAGCAAATCCGCCAGGCGTTCGACCGCGCCAGTGATCAGCGCGAGAAACACCGCAGCGCCCGTCTGCGCGCCGGCGACGCGCGCCGATGCGCGGCCCTGGCCAATCTCGAACGCGCGCGGGCGGATGCGGCGCACGGTGACGAGCTTGTCGCGCACGAGAATGAACGTCACGGCGTCGGCCTTGAACGGCCCGTCCTCGCGCCGGCCGAGCAGCGTGACGGTCATCACCAGCGACCCGCCCTCCTCGTAGAAGCGGGCGCTGTCTTCGAAGGCGGCGCGCTCGTCATGCGTAGGAACATCCACGCCGAGCGCGGTTTCGACGCAGGCCTCCTCCTCGTCGGTGGGGTGCTCCAGATCGATCCACACCACCTCCGGCGCTTCAGGCGCATGGAGGTCGCTCGGCATCAGGGCGCCGCTGCCGCGGGCGTAGAGTCTCAACATGGCGCGTGGGTGCGTGCGGTTGCGGCCGGATGCAAGCCCCGCTGCGTCACGGCCCCTTGTGGACGACGCCGCGCGCCATCACGAACGAGACCGCCTGCAGCGCCCGCACATCGGCCAGGGGGTCGGCCGCGACGGCGATGATGTCGGCCGAGTAGCCGGGCGCGATGCGGCCTGCGACGCCGTTCAGCTGTAAATGGTCGGCCGCGTGGATCGTGGCGATCTGGATCGCCTCAAGGGGCGAATAGCCGCCCTCGACCAGGAACTCGAACTCGCGCGCATTGCGCCCGTGCTCGGAGACGCCGCTGTCGGTGCCGAAGGCGACGCGCACGCCCAGGCGGCGCGCCTCGCGGATCGTGGCGCGCATCCGCGAGCCGACCTCGCGCGCCTTGAACGCCTGGGCGGGCGTGAGCACGCCGCCGGAATCGGCCAATTCCTCGACCGTCACGCCGGCCAGGATCGTCGGCACCAGATAGGCGCGCGTGCTGCGAAACAGGCGCAGCGAGTCCGCGTCGGCGTAGGACCCATGCTCGATGGAATCGACGCCGGCGCGAAGCGCGGCGCTGATCCCGCCGCCGCCATGGGCGTGCGCGGTGACTCGGCGGCCCATGGCGTGCGCGGCCTCGACGATGGCTGCGAGCTCCGCATCGGACAATTGCTGATCGACGCCGGCTGCGGTGTTGGACAATACGCCGCCTGTCGCCGTGATCTTGGCGACGTCGGCGCCAGCCTGCCCCTGGCGGCGCGTCGCGCGGCGGCAGGCGTCTGCGCCCGAACACGCGCCGGGGCTTCGCATCACGTCGATCACGCTGGGCGCAAAACCGTTGACATCGCCATGGCCGCCGTCCGGCGTTACCGCGAAGCCCGAGGCGATGATGCGGGGGCCCGGCACGCGACCTTCGGCGACCGCGCGGCGCAAGGCGAAGATCGAGTCATTGCGCGCGCCAAGGTCCGCCACCGTGGTGAACCCGGCCTCAAGCGTGATCCGCGCGTTCTCCGCGCCGCGCAGGGCGTCGTCGGCTGCGGTGAGCTGCACCTCGTCGAGCAATTGGCTCGGCCCCAGTTCGCTGGTGAGGTGCACATGGCTGTCGATCAGCCCCGGCAGCACGAACGCGCCGGTCAGGTCGATGATTTGCGCACCCTCCGGGCGCACATAGCCGCTCTCGATGCTTCGAATGGCGCCGTCTTGGCCGATCAGAATGCTGCGTTCCGTCTCGATGCGGCCGGTCGCCGGGTCCGCCAGAAGCCGGCCGGCATGGATCACCGCGCGCGGCGCGTCCTGCGCGAGGGCGACGCCGAACAGCGCCGCCAGAAAGACCGCCGCTGCGGCCAGCAATCGGATCATCGCCATCCCACCTGGCCGCATCCCTCGGCCTTCACGGTCGAGGATGGCTTGCCTCAGGGCGGGCGGTCAATGCGCGGCGTCAGCCTTGGCGTCGTGCGCGTCGGCGCCGTGGGGGGCGGTCGGCGCGCCGTCGCCGACGCTCATCG
>CAZMRN010000368.1:269-2519 GCA_964568575.1 uncultured Caulobacteraceae bacterium | reverse complement strand
GCGCTCAAGGGCCGCCACAACGCGCAGAACGCCGCAGCCGCGTTCGCCGCCGCGCGCGCGCTCGGCGTGGAGACGCGCGCCATCGCGCAGGGCCTGCAAACTTTTCCCGGGTTGCCGCATCGGCTCGAGGCGGCAGGCGAGATCGCCGGCGTGCGCTTCGTCAATGACAGCAAGGCCACCAACGCCGACGCCGCCGCGCAGGCGCTCGCGGTTTTTCCGCACGTCTATTGGATCGCCGGCGGCGTGGCCAAGGAGGGCGGCATCGACAGCCTCGCGCGCTTCTTCCCGCGCATCGCCAAGGCCTATCTGATCGGCGAAGCGGCGCCGGCTTTTGAGCGCACGCTGGAGGGCCGCGCGGCCAGCATGCGCTGCGCCGATCTCGATGCGGCGGTGGCGCAGGCGTTTCTCGATGCGCGTCTGTCGGGTGCGCCCGATGCGGTCGTGCTGTTGTCGCCGGCGTGCGCATCCTACGACCAGTTTCGCGATTACGAGCAGCGCGGCGAGGCGTTCAAGGCCGCTGTGGCGCGGATTGCGCGCGAGGTCGACGCAGCCCGCCGCGCCGGCGCCGCGCCATGAGCGACGCCGCCTTCGCCGCGCCGAGCCCCGCGCGCCCGCAGTCCGCATTCGATGGCACGATCATCGCGGCCGCGTTGGCGCTGCTCGGCGCAGGCATGGTCTTAGCGCTCGCCGCGACGCCGACGATCACGCAGCGCATCGCCGCAGACAACGCGTTCGCCTTGTCGATCAAGCACGCCGCGTTCGCCGTCGGCGGCGTGGCGTTGATCGCAGTCGCCGCCTCGTTCGATGCGCGCCTTGTGCGGCGCGCGGGCTTCATCGTGATGATCGGCGCCGCAGCGCTCGTCGCATTGACCTTGATCGTCACGCCGGAGCGCAATGGCGCGGCGCGTTGGCTCGATCTCGGCCCGTTGTCCGTGCAGCCGTCCGAAGCGCTGAAGCCGGGGCTGGCGATCTTCTGGGCGTGGATGTTGTCGGAGCAGATGCGCCGTCCAGGCTTTCCCGGGCGCGCGCTGGCGTGCGCGAGCTTCGCCGCGGCGGCGTTCCTGCTGCTGCTGCAGCCGGATGTGGGGCAGACGCTGCTGTTGTTCGCCGTGCTTTCGGCGATGCTGTTGATGTCGGGCCTGTCGTGGCGCTGGGTGCTCGGACTCGGCGGCGGCGCGCTGGCCACGCCGTCGATCGCGTATGCGCTGTTTCCCCATGTGCGCGCGCGCATTGACGCCTGGTTCGGCGAGCCGAGCGAGCAGGTGAGCCGCGCGCTTGATGCGATCGCCGCGGGCGGCGTGTTCGGGCGCGGTCCGGGCGAGGGCGTGATCAAGCGGCAATTGCCCGATGCGCACGCCGATTTTATTTACGCGGTCGCGGCTGAAGAATTCGGCCTGCTGGCTTCGATCGGGCTGATCGCGCTTTATGCGGCGCTGACCTGGCGCGGCCTTTCGCGCGCGAGCCGGCTGATCGATCCATTCGCGCAACTGGCGACGGCCGGTTTGACCACGCTGATCGCAGCGCAGGCGGTGATCCATATCGCTGTGAACACCAGCCTCGCGCCGGCCAAAGGCATGACGCTGCCCTTCGTGTCCTATGGCGGCTCGTCGATGCTGAGCGCATGCCTGTGCGTCGGCTTCATTCTGGCGCTGACGCGCGCGCGGCCTGGGGCCTATCTCTATCCGGAGCCTTCGCGGTGAGCGCGCGCACGGTGGCGATCGCCGCAGGCGGGACCGGCGGGCACATGTTTCCTGCAGCCGCCTTCGCGACCGAAATGAAAGCGCGGGGTTGGCGCGTCGTGCTGATGACGGATGCGCGCGGGCGCCGCTACGCCGAAGGCTTTCCCGCCGATCTGGTGGAGGACACGCCGGCCGCCACCATACAAACGCGCAATCCGGTCGTTGCGGCGCGCGCGGCGTTCACGATCTGGCGCGGGATCGGGGCTGCGGGAAAGCGGCTGCGCGCGCATGATCCGAAAGTCGTCGCCGGGTTCGGCGGCTATCCGTCGCTGCCTGCGCTGTGGGCGGCGCGCGGCCAAGGCCGCCCGATCCTGATCCACGAGCAGAACGCCGTGCTCGGCCGCGTCAACCGCGCCTTCGCCAAGGACGCCGCGATCGTCGCGTGCGGGTTCGAACGCCTCGACCGTCTGCCCGCGCAAGCCGCGTCGCGCAAGCGCGTGACCGGCAATCCGGTGCGCGCGCCGATCCTGGCGATGCGCGAGCGGCCTTATCCGATCGTCTCCGCCGGCGG
>CAZMRN010000368.1:0-215 GCA_964568575.1 uncultured Caulobacteraceae bacterium | reverse complement strand
GAGGTCGTGCCCTTGGCGTTTCTCGACCTGCCGCCGGCCTTGCGCGCGCGCGTGCGGGTGACGCAGCAAGCGCGCGAGGAGCAGATCGAGGATGTCCGCGCGGTCTATGCCGAGGCGGGCGTGCCGGCGGTGGTTGCGCCCTTCTTCACCGACATGGCCGCACGGCTTGGCGCTGCGCAGTGCGTGATCGCGCGCGCCGGCGCCTCGACCGTGAC
>CAZMRN010000367.1:2314-2553 GCA_964568575.1 uncultured Caulobacteraceae bacterium | reverse complement strand
TGGCGCGCGCTGCAGCTGTCGAGCCGCGCCGTGCCGTTCGAGCCGGACGACGAAACCATCACGCGCGTCGGCGGCCTCGCCTTCGCCGGCGGCGTGGAGCTCGCCTCCGACGACCCGGCCTTCGGCGGCCTCTCGGCGCTGGAGATCACCGAGGACGGCGCGCTTTACGCCGTCACCGACGAGGGCGGCTGGTTCTCAGCGCAGATTCATTTGGACGCCGAAGGGCGCCTGGACGGCGT
>CAZMRN010000367.1:1979-2277 GCA_964568575.1 uncultured Caulobacteraceae bacterium | reverse complement strand
CGGCGCCCTGTTCCCGACCAAGCCCGAGCGCGACGCCGAGGGGCTTGCGCTGTTGCCGGACGGGCGCTTCGCCGTCAGCTTCGAGCACTCCCAATCGATCCGCATCTACGACATCGCCCGGCTCGGGCCCGTGGGCGCGGCGACCGCCGGCCCGCGCCTGGCCGGCACGGCGGCGCTTGATCCCAATGAGGGGCCCGAAGCGCTGGCCGTCGATGCCGACGGCGCCTTGATCGTGGGGGCCGAGCGCACCGGCGGGCCGGCGACGCTGATCTGGCGCGCGCCATTGGATGCCGCTGAG
>CAZMRN010000367.1:0-1880 GCA_964568575.1 uncultured Caulobacteraceae bacterium | reverse complement strand
TCGCGCCGGTGATCGGCCTGCGCATCCGGGTGCTGCGCATCGAGGCCGCGTCGCTGCGCGGGCCGCCGGGGCAGGTGCGCGCCGCCCAGCTGGCGGAGCTGCGCCCGCCCTTCACCATCGACAATTTCGAAGGCGCAGCCGTGACGACCGCGCCGGACGGCGGGGTGCGGCTCTATTTGCTGTCGGACGACAATTTCAACCCGCAGCAACGCACGTTGCTGCTCGCGTTCGATCTGATCGGCGCGCGCTAGGGCCTAAGCGGCGGCCTGCTCGCCGAGCTTCTTCTTGAGATCGCGGCGGATCTTGGCGGCGCGGGCCGACAGGGCGTCTTCGCCTGATTTCAAGAGAAACGCGTCCAGGCCGCCGACATGATCGACGCTGCGCAGCGCCGCCGCGGTGACGCGCAGGCGGAAGCTCTGGTTCAGGGCGTCGCTTTGCAGGGTCACGTCCACCAGGTTCGGCTTGAACTCGCGTTTGGTCTTGATGTTCGAGTGGCTGACGGAATGGCCGATCTGGCGGCGCGTGCCGGTCAGTTCGCAAACGCGGGACATGGGTGAACCTTCAGGGCCTTGGGGGGCGCTCGACCCCCCTCAAAACGAAGGCGGGTGCGTACGCGAACGCCGCCGGGCGGTCAAGCCGTGGCGCGGCTGGCGTGAGCGGACTTGGCCTTGAGCCGCTTGTCGACCACCGCCACCAGGCCCCGCACCAATTGCTCGCGCTCGACCATGGCGCTGGAGCCCAGCACGGCCAGCGTCTGCAGCGCGTCGATATGCGTGCTGACCACCTCCATATCGAGGCCGCCCGAGGCGCCGATGCCGGAGATGTAGCGCGAGAATGAGCGCGCGGCGTCGCCCAGCGCCTGATCGCAGATGTCGTCGGCGAGCTGCTCAGTGTCGCGCACGGCCCCGTAGATTTCGCGCAGCTTGGCGCGGTCGTTCGGGGTGAGCCCCTTGGCGATCTCGCTGATGCGGGTGACGCAGGCGCGCACCAGATCGCGGTTGCACTCGGCCTCCCACGGCTGTTCGGTCTCGTCCGCCAGGGGATCGGAAAAGCGCCGCAGCGGGCCGCCATATTCCTCCAGCATGCGCCGGCGCCGGCATGGGCCGACATAATTGAAGCTCTCGATGAAGCGGCGCGGCCGCTTGATCACCGCCTCGACCCGCGCCAGAAGCGACGCCGCCGCAAACGGGCGCACCAGCATTTCGTCGACGCCGCTGGACTGCGACGCCTCCAGAAAGGCCGTGGTCGGCGTGTTGGTCATGATGATGATCGAGGTGTTGCGCGGGATCGAATGATAGCCGCGGCGGATCAGGCGCGTGTATTCGAGCCCGGAAATGCCCGGCACCCGCGACGACGTGATGACGATGCGCGGCCGCATCTCCTTCGTCAGGGTGAGCAATTCATCGCCCGACCGGCAGGTCTCGACCAGGTTGAAGCCGACGCTGCGCAGCACGTCCGTCACCAGGCGGCGCGTGTGGGCGTTGTCGTCGCACACCAGGATCGGAATATTGTTCGAAAGCGCCATGCCGCGGACCACACCCCTTGACCTCGCCCTTATGCGGAAACCCAGTGAAAACATGCTTAAGCGGCGCCGTATTTTTCGTATTTCGCCGGCGCCACGACGTCGCCGCATTTGATTCATTCCCCTCTCAGCAACACCTCGTTAACAGCGGCGGCATGACGGAGCGCGCCCCCATGATGAAGCGACATGCGTTCGCGGCCCTTGCGGCTTTGGCCCTCGCCGGCGCGAGCGCTGCAGCCCACGCCCAAGCCCAGGCGGCCGGCGAGCGCGCCTTCAACGCCACCTATTCCGTGCGCCTCGGCTCGGTCGCGGCCGGCGAGTTCACGTTCAGCGCGCGCGTCGCCGGCGGCGCCTACAC
>CAZMRN010000366.1:0-2600 GCA_964568575.1 uncultured Caulobacteraceae bacterium | reverse complement strand
TTATCGGCCAAAGCGATGGCGTCCGCCAATTCGCCCGGCGCCAGCACATCGAGGATCGCCAGCGCCACCTTGGCGCCCACGCCCGGCGCCGATTGCAGGTGCTGGAACCAGCCGCGCTCGTCCTCCGACAAGAACCCGAACAGACGGATCGAATCCTCCCGCACCTGGGTCTCGATGTGCAGCCGCGCCGCCTCCCCGGGCGTCAAGCGCGCGAGGGTGCGGGCGCCCGCCTGCGCCACATAGCCGACCCCGCCGACATCGATGAGCGCGGCGTCCTCTCCCACGGCGGCGACCACCCCGGTCAACAATCCGATCATCGCGCGCTTCTCCGCCCTGGGCTGCGCCTGCTGCGCGCGCCAGCATGGCGGGATTCGCGGCGCGGCGCCTTTCGCCCGCGTCAGTGTCCCGGAAACGACACCAAGGTCCGCACCGGGACGCCCATCGCCTCCAGTTTCTTGGCGCCGCCAAGGTCGGGCAGATCGATCACGAAGGCGGCGCCGACGACCTGGGCGCCGGCCTGGCGCAGGAGCCGCACGGCGGCCTCCGCCGTGCCGCCGGTGGCGATGAGGTCGTCGACCAGAAGCACGGTCTCGTCGCGGGCGACGGCGTCGACATGGATCTCCACCTCGTCCTCCCCGTATTCGAGGGCGTAGGTCTGGCGCAGGGTGGCGGCGGGCAGCTTGCCCTTTTTGCGCACCGGGGTGAAGCCGGCCGAGAGCTGGTGCGCCACCGCTCCGCCCAGGATGAAGCCGCGCGCCTCGACGCCGGCCACCTTGGCGATGCGGCTGCCGGCGAACGGCTGAACCAGCTCGTCCACCGCCCGGCGGAAGGCCTTGGCGTCGCCCAGGAGCGTGGTGATGTCGCGGAACTGGATGCCGGGCTTGGGAAAGTCCGGAATGGTGCGGATGGCGTCGGCGAGGGTCATGGCCCGACCCATAAGGCCGCAGCCGCCCCCTGGCGACTCTGCCCGCCCCGGGGCTAGGAATGAGGCCGCCCGGCGCCTACGTGTCGGTCACCCATTGGAGCATCCCATGACGCAGCCCTTCACCCTCGACACGGAAACCCCGCCGCCTGAACAGGGCGCGGCCCTGCCGGTCGAGAAGGCGCTGTTCAAGTCCCGCATCGTGTCGCTGACCGGCGAAGTGAATGACGCCCAGGCCCGGCGGGTGACCGACCGCCTGCTCGCGCTCGCGGCGGAGAACGACGACCCGATCACGTTCATCATCTCCTCGCCCGGCGGGCATGTCGAAAGCGGCGACATGATCCACGACATGATCAAATTCATCACGCCGCGGGTGAAGATGCTGGCCACGGGCTGGGCCGCGAGCGCCGGCGCGCTGATCTTTTGCGCCGCGCCCAAGGAGGACCGCTTCTGCCTGCCCAACACGCGCTTCCTCTTGCACGAACCGCGCGGCGGCGTCGGCGGCATGGCCTCGGACGTCGAGATCCAGGCGCGCGAGATCATCCGCATGCGCGAGCGGCTGAACAAGATTTTCGCCGACGCCACCGGCCAGCCGATCGAGCGGATCAAGAAGGACACCGACCGCGACTATTGGATGTCGCCGGACGAGGCGATCGCCTACGGCCTCGTCGGCCGCATCGTGTCGAACCACAAGGAACTTGCCGCGCTTTAGGGCAGCCGCTTAGCCGAACGCGATCGTCTCGCTCAACCGCACCGCGCCGCGGCGATCGCGCACTTGCGCCACAACGCTGCGCGCATCCCAATCGATGTCGAGCATGCCGAAATTGCGGCCGCGATAGGCGCCGACGCGGCGCCCGTTCGGCGGCTGCACCGGCCAGACCTCGGTGAGGCCTGACGACGTGATCTCGATCAGCGGAGCAGCGCCTACGCGATCGAGCCGCGACACTTCACCGAAATGCACGTCGCCGGAAATCACCACGACGTTCGGCGCGTCGCCGATGAGGCGCATCAGGCGGGCATAATCGCCAGGAAAATTCTCCCAGCCCTCCCAGCCCGCCTTGTCGGCGAGCACCTGGATGCTGGAGCAGACGATGCGCAGATCGGCGTGGATCGCGAACTGCGCTTCGAGCCAGCGCCATTGCGCTTCGCCCAGCAGCGAGGCGGCGGGATCGGGATTCGGGCCATAGGGGCCGGGCACGTCGAGGCCGCGCAGACGGCGCTGCAGCGCCCAGCCGGCATAGCGCGCCCAGCCGCGCGAGCGCGAGACGAGCGCGGTGCGGTTCCAGCGCAGATCCGGCAGGATGATCTGCACGCGACGGCCCGGCGGGCCGAAGGTTTCGGCGGTGAAGACGCCGCCCTCCTGGGTGCGGCGCGGGCTGTCGGCCGGTTCGTTCCAGAAATCGCAAAACGCCGCGCGCGCGTCGTGCTTCAGCGGATAATCCGCGCCGCCGTCGTTTACGCCGTAATCGTGATCGTCCCAGATCGCGCGGATCGGCGTTGCGGCGCGAAAGGCGGCGAATTCCGGCTTGGCGGCGAGCGCTGCGTAGCATGCGCCGAAGCGCTCGGGCGTTTCCGCATCGGCGTAAATATTATCGCCAAGCGCGATGAACAGATCGGGCCGGAGGGCCGCGATTTCGGTCCAGATCGGTTGCGCTTTGGTTTGCCGGGCGCAGGCCCC
>CAZMRN010000365.1:0-2601 GCA_964568575.1 uncultured Caulobacteraceae bacterium | reverse complement strand
TCGGCGGCGCCCAGATCGGCGAGATTGTCGGCCGCCAGCACACGCACCACCGCCAGCCCTGCAGCTTCGAAGGCCCAGCGCTCTGCGATGTGGTGGGCCGCGCGCCCGCCCACGCCGGCGGCCGCCGCCGCGAAGCAGGCGAACGCCATCGTCCAGAACATCGCGCGTTCATGGCCTGGGCTCAGTCGGCTCACCAGTTCGGCTCCGCATAGGGCTCGTCCTGATAAAGCGGCTCGATTCGGCCATGCTCAAGGCGCCACAACGCGCCGGCGATGTCGTCGGCGAGGTGTTCGCTCTGGGTAAGGATCACCACCGCCGCGCCGACGCGGCTCATCTCCTCCAGAAGCCGCATCACCCGAAAGCCTGCATCAGGCGAGAGACCTGCGGTCGGCTCGTCGGCCACGATGAGATCGGGCTTGGCCGCCAGCGCCCGGGCGATCGCGGCGCGGCGGCGCTCGGCGGCCGAGAGCCTGCCGACCGGCTCGTCCGACACCGTATTGAGGCCGACATAGGCCATCAGCTCGGCGACGTCGTCGGCGACGCCGGAATCTTTACGCCCGGCGATCTTCATCGGCAGCGCCACGTTCTCGAACGTGGTCCAGTGCTCGACGAATTGCGGCTGCTCGGAAATCACCCCGATGCGTTGCTTGAGCCGCGCGCGCTGCGCCATCGACAGCCGCGCCGCGTCGGCGCCCAGGATCTCCGCGCGGCCGCTGCGCGGCGGCAGCGCGAGGCGCAGCAGATTGACCAGGCTCGACTTGCCCGCCGCCGCCGGGCCGACGACGAACGTCATCGCGCCCGCTTCGGCTTCGAAATGCAGATCGCTCAAGACGATGGTTTGGCCATAGCCAGCCGATACGCCCTCCAGGCGCACGACCAGGGCGCCGGCGGCGTCAGCGTCAGACGGGGTCGCGTACTGGCTCATGACTGGACAAAACCGGCGGAATCAGCGCAACCAGGAATGTCACGGCCCGACATCGAAGAAACCGTTATCATGATCTTGACCTGTGCGTCTTGTTCCACGCGGTATTATGCAGATGACGCCTCGATCGGCCCAAACGGCCGTTCCGTGCGGTGCGCGGCGTGCGGCCATTCCTGGTTCGTCGAACCGCAACTTGTGCTCGAATCCGGCGAGACGGCGGCGCCGCCGGCGTTGACGCGCGAACGCGTCGAACGCATGCGTCGCGCCATTCAGGCCGCCGCGCCGGAGCCTTCGGCGGCGGTGAAATTTCGCCAGCAGCAGGCCGATCGGCAACGGCGCGAGCGCGTGCGCATGGCGTTGTTCGCTTGGACGGGCGCGGCCACTGCGCTGGCCGCATCGGCCGCCGGCGCGGTGGCGTTCCGTCAGGATGTCGCCGAGGTGTGGCCGCGGTCCGCCAGCGCATTCGCCGCCCTTGGGCTGGATGTGAACGTGTACGGCCTGGAGATGTACGACCTGACCGTCGAACGCGCGTTTGAGGGCGCCACGCCGGTTTTGCTGATCAGCGGCGAAGTGCGCAATATCGGACGTGAGGAAAAGGCGGCGCCGCCGCTGCGTGTGACGCTGCGCGACGCGCAGGAAAACCCGCTCTATCAAGTGGTCTATGCGCTCGATCAGCGGATGATCGCGCCCGGCGGCGCGGCCGCCTTCCAGGTGCGCGTCGAAAATCCGCCGCTCGAAGCGGTCGATCTTGAAACCACGTTCGCCGCGTTCGGCGAAGAGGCGACCGTCGTGTCGCACGACAGCCCGCTCGAGCTGACGCACGACGACGCCATCGACGACGGCCCGGTTGTGCACGAGGATCCCACCCTCGATGCGCCGCATGGCGAAACGGCGTCGCCGCCGGCTGCGCACGCGCCGGCGGATTTGCGCTCGACGCTGGAGCCGTTGCGCGTCATGGAAGGGCATGGCTGAGCCGACCTTCCAGGTCATCATCGATGAGACGGCGATCGCGGCGCGGGTCGATGCGTTGGCGGAAACGCTCGCCCGTGAGGTGACTGACGGCTGGACCATCGTCGCGCTGCTGCAGGGCGCAATGCCGTTCGCCACCGACATCCTGCGCGCGCTGGCGCGGCGCGGCGTGCATCCCATACTCGACTCGCTGTGGCTGGAAAGTTATCGCGACGCGCAGGAAAGTTCGGGCAAGGTCGTGGTGCGCGCCGATCTCTCTCGCTCCGTGGAGGGCCGGCCCGTGCTGATCCTCGACGATGTGTTCGACAGCGGCCGCACAATCGCGTTCGCGCGCGCGCACCTGGCCGCAAAAGGCGCAACGCGCACGTCCGCATGCGCCTTCGTGCGCAAGCCGAGCGCGCGCAACGAACCGATCGATCACATCGGCTTCGACGCGCCCGACGTGTTTCTCGTCGGCTATGGCATGGACGTCAGCGGGCGCTATCGCGGCCTGCCTTTTGTCGGCAGCGTGGCTTGAAAGCGTTCCGGCAATGTGGAGCGCGGGCGACCTCGCCCGCGTTTTTGCGATGCAGGCGGGGACGAGGCCGTCCCCGCTCCTTGTTGAGCCTTCACTCCGCGTCGAAGCGCTCCAGCAAGCGGCGCAGATAGGCGCGTTCGGCTTCGGAGCGGCTGGCGTCCTGCGCGCGGCGGCGGATTTCCTCGACCAGGAT
>CAZMRN010000364.1:0-2618 GCA_964568575.1 uncultured Caulobacteraceae bacterium | reverse complement strand
GGCCTCCCCGACAAGGCCGAGGCGCTGGCCGATCTGGCCCTCCTCGGCCGCATCGCCGGGCGTGATGCGATGCTCGCCCCAGAGCCGGAACAGCGCTTCGAAACGCGGCGAAAGCGGCGGCGTTTCGGGCTCGAACAGCTCGAGATCGGGGCTTGGCGCCGTCGCCGTCGGGCCTGCCGCGTCGACCGCTTCCGCCGCTTCCGCCAACGCCGCCTCCGCCGCCGCGGGATCGAAATCCTCCCCCTCCCACCAGGCTTTGAAGCGCGCGCGCGCAAGCGCGACTTGGCGCTTGTCGAGCACAGGCTTCAAGGCGGGCAGCTTCACGAAGGGCCCTTGGGATCAGGTCGAATCGCGCGAGCCTATCATTAACGGCGTTAACGATGTGATGCCGCCGTCGCCGCCGTGAGCGGGGCTGCGCCGGACGGCCAGGGGCTGTCGGGGTCGCGCAGAAAGGCCAGCACGTCGTCGAACACGCGCGTGCGCTGCCGGTCGCGCAGCAACAGATGATAGCCCTCGGGATAGAAGGCGGTGCGCGCGTGCGGCGGCAGGCGGCGCGCGGCGGTCAGCGCGGCCGGCATGGGGATGATCTGATCGTTGCCGCCATAGAGAAACGCCGTCGGCGCCGCGAGCGCGCCGGCGCGCTGCGAAGCGGTCTCCATCAGGCCGACGACGCCGTACACCGCATCGACGCGCGCGCCGAAAATCATCAGCGGATCGCGGCTCATGCGCGCGATCGCCTCGGCGTTGTCGGTCGGCGTGATGCGCACGCCGCGCGGCGGAGAGATGGTGCGCCAGGGAAAGGTATGGGCGCCGAGCCAGAGCGTGACGGCGTAGGCGTCGGGCAGGCTCGACCAGCCCCACACGGCCGGCGCGCACAGAATGAGGCGATCGGCCGGCGGGGGATCGTCCGATCCGAACGCCGCGATCGCGGTGGCCGCGCCCATGGATTCGCCCACCACCGCGACGATCGCGCCGGGATGGCGCGCGCGCGCCGTGCGCACGGCGGTGCGCGCATCCTCCGTCATCAGATCGCGCCCGCCCCATACGCCGCGTTGCGGCGAGCGGCCGTGGCCGCGCGCGTCATAGGCATAGGTGACGACGCCGCGCTCGGCCCAATAGGGCCCGGCGAGGTGAAAGGCGTCGGCGTAATCGTTCATGCCGTGCAGCGCCACGATGACCGCCCAAGGCGCGCCCTCTTGCGGCGCCCACGTGGTGAGGCCGAGTTCGGCGCCGTCGAAGCTGACGAAGCGATCCTGCGTGAAGCGCGGCCCTTCGAACGCGGCCGGCGCGATCATCCGCGCCTGCACGGTGGGAACGCACGCCGCCGCGAACGCCGCGATCAGCGCAAGGCCTGCGCGACGCGTAAACGCAATGCCGGGACGAGTTCCGACTCGAACCATGGATTCCTCTTCAGCCAACCCGAATTGCGCCATGACGGATGCGGCAAAGCGATGACGCTCTCCGGCAGATCCCGCCAGGCGCGCACGACCGCCGTCATCGCGCCGCGCGCGCCAAGATGATAGCGCTGCGCATAGCCGCCGACGAGCAGCGTCAAGCGCACGTCGCCAAGCAGCGGCAAAAGCCGCGGGCGCCATAACGGCGCGCATTCGGGCCGCGGCGGCAGGTCGGCGCCGTCGACGGTTCCGGGAAAGCAGAAGCCCATCGCGGCGACGGCGATGTTTTCGGGATTATAGAACGTTTCGCGGTCGAGCCCCATCCAGGCGCGCAGGCGGTCGCCGGAGGGATCGTTCCACGGCAGGCCGGTTTCGTGCACCAACCGCCCCGGCGCTTGGCCGGCGATGAGGATGCGCGCGCGCGGATGCACGCGCACGATCGGGCGGGGCTCATGCGGCAGATGCGGCGCGCACACGCGGCAGGCCGCGATCTCCGCCGTCAGCGCCTCAAGCTCGTCGGGAGAGCTTGGCGCGCGCGTCATTCCTGACCGTTTCCGGGATGAACCGGCCCGCGATCCACAGGCCCAGCGGCACGATCATCGCATCGTCGATGAGCCCGGCGATGGGGACGAGGTCGGTGACGAGATCGACCGGGCTCACCAGATACAGCCCCACCGCGATCGCGATCAGCCGCGCCGACCAGGGCGTGCGCCGGTCGAACAACGCAATCGCCAGCGCGCCGGCTTCGCCGATGAGACCGAGACTCCATCGCCTGCGGGCCATGTCATCCTTCCGCGTCGCGCGGGAGCGCCAGCCGATACACGCCCTTGAAGGCGTCGGGATCGACCGGCTTGCCTTTGCGCAGAATGACGATGCGGCCCGTCTTCGCCAGGCGCACCGCTGCGGCGCGCACCTGCGGCATGAGGCGACGCCAATGCTCCGCATCGAGCGCGCGCGCGGCTTCCGAAGGGCAGATCGATTTCCCCGCCCCGCGCGCGGCGGTCAGCGCGAGGATCGCCTCGTCGGCGCTCACCGCCCCTGCTTCATCATTTCGCGCGCAATGACGACGCGCTGGATTTCGCTGGTGCCTTCATAGATGCGGAAGATGCGCACGTCGCGATAGAACCGCTCGATGCCGTGATCGGCGGTGTAGCCGGCGCCGCCGAAAATCTGCACCGCCCGATCGGCGACGCGGCCGACCATCTCCGACGCATAGAGCTTGGC
>CAZMRN010000363.1:0-2623 GCA_964568575.1 uncultured Caulobacteraceae bacterium | reverse complement strand
ACGTAAGGCGCAACGGAAAGATCCGCCAAGCCGAACGCCGCGCCGCCGAACCAAGGCCCCCGAAGGCGCCGTGCGAGCCAAGCGTTCAAGGCGCGAGTCTGGCGCGCCGCTTCGGCGAGCAAGGCGTCCGCCTGAGCGCCCTCGGCGCGACGGAAATGCTTGATCTCCGATACGCCCCAATTCACCGCCTCATATTGGCCGTCGACCACTCGCGCGATCATCCGGGCCTCAGCGGCCGCCCGAGGGTCCGCCGGAATGAGCGGCGGCTCGGGCCATTTGTCCTCGATGTATTCCAGCATCACGGCGGACTCGAAGAGCGCGAAGCCGTCGTCCTCGAGCGCGGGCACCTCCATCAGCGGGCTCGCCGCGGCGAAAGCCCCGCCACCCGCGCCGGCCCCAATGCCCTCCGGCATGCGCGTCTCGAAAGCGACGCCCTTCTCGCGCAGCGCGATTTTGATCTTCTGCACATAGGGGCTGAGCGGGTGTTCCCACAGCACGAGCATCGCAACCTTCCTTCCCGCCTCTCACGCGGAGGCTTGACGTTTTGAGCCCATGCGGCATGTGCAAAGCAACGATAAATTCGGGAGATGGCGGAATGATCGACATGACCGGCGTGGAGACGATGGCCGACCCGCCGCGCGTCCAGGCCCGCCTGCGGCCGGACGCTGTGGCGTATGAATGCGAAGGACGCAGCGTCACCTTCGCAGAGTTCGACGCACGCACGAACCGCGTCGCCGATCGCCTGCTGATGGAGGGATTCCGCCCCGGGGACCGCATCGCGATCCTGGCCAAGAACAGCGAGCTATTTTTTGAAATCCTGTTTGGCGCGATCAAGGCGCGCGTCACGCTTGCGCCGGTCAATTTTCGTCTCGCTCCGCCGGAGATCGCCTACACGCTGGAGGACGCAGGCGCTAAACTTCTCTTTCTTGGCAAAGATTTCGAGGAGCCGGCCGGCAAGGCGCTGGCGCAGCTGAAATCGAAGCCGAAGGTGATCGGGCTCGACGGCGCCGCCGGCGATGCAGACTTCGCCGCGTGGCGGGCTGAAGGCGCCGCCATCGATCCGATGCTGCCGATCGGGCCGGACGACGACGTGCTGCAATTGTACACATCCGGCACGACGGGTCACCCCAAGGGCGTGCAGCTGACCAACGCCAACTATCTCGCCTTCCTGCGCATCGCCAGCGTTGTCCCCGGCTTCGACTTCAATGTCGGCGAGACCGTGCTCAACGCCATGCCGCAATTCCATGTCGCCGGCGCCAATATCGGCATAATCGCCCTGTCGAGCGGGTCGCGCACGATCGTCCTGCGCGATCTCATCCCGTCGGCGATCATCGACTTGATCCAGAAGGAGCGCGTGAATCACGCCTTCTTCGTGCCGGCGGTGATCATGATGCTGATGCAGGCGCCGGAGATCGCCGGCGCCGATCTGTCGTCGATGAAATCCATTTCCTACGGCGCATCGCCGATTGCGGAGGATTTGCTGGTGCGCGCCCGCCAGCGCTTCGGTTGCGATTTCCTGCAACTGTACGGCATGACTGAAACCGCAGGCGCCGCCACCTATCTGCCGCCGGCCGCGCACGACCCCGCGCTAGGCAAGCTGCGCTCGTGCGGCGTCGCGTGGCCCGGCATCGATGTTGAGGTGCGCGGCCCGGACGGCAAGCCCGTTCCAGTAGGCGAGGTCGGCGAAATCTATATCCGCGCGCCGATGGTGATGAAGGGCTATTGGAACAAGCCGGAGGCGACGGCGGAGGCGATTCAGGGCGGCTGGTATCGCTCCGGCGACGCGGCCTACCAGGACGCCGAAGGCTATTTCTATATTCACGATCGGGTGAAGGACATGATCGTCACTGGCGGAGAGAACGTCTATCCCGCCGAAGTCGAAAACGCGATCTTCGGCCATCCGGACGTGGCCGACGTCGCCGTCATCGGCGTGCCGGACGACAAATGGGGCGAGGCGGTGAAGGCGATCGTCATCGCCAAGCCAGGCGCGCCGCAAGACGCCGCCTCCATCATCGCCTGGGCGCGCGAACGCGTCGCCAATTACAAGGTTCCGAAGAGCGTCGACTTCGTCGCCGCGATCCCGCGCAATCCGTCCGGCAAGATTTTGCGTCGCGAATTGCGCGCGCCGTTTTGGGCAGGCCGTACGCGGATGGTGGGCTAGGCGGCTGCAACGCCGTAGCGCACCCAATACCCCTCCGCCGGCTGAATTTGCTCGACGACGTCGATCATCACGCCGGCGGGGTCGCGCAGCATGAACCGACGCTGCCCCCAAGGCTCGTCAGCAGGGCCGTAGATTGCGACCGCGCCGGCCGCGGCCGCTTTCGCGTGCGCGTCCGCGGCGTCGTCGACTTGCATCGTCAGGATCATCCCGGCGCCGCTGAACGCCTCTGGCCCTGGCGGCCGCGAGGGGTGGTCGGGGTGCATGAACGCGACCATGAACGGCCGATCCGCGTCCTTTCCGGGCAACCCCATCAGCAAGAACCAAGACGCCTCAAACATCGTCTGTGCTTGAAACACCCGCTCATAATAGGCGCGCTGGGCAGCGAGGTCGCCGACGGTGATCAACGGGTAAAAATCCTGAACGGGCATCGGCTTTCCTCCTGGCGACAAATTATGATACAAA
>CAZMRN010000362.1:0-2626 GCA_964568575.1 uncultured Caulobacteraceae bacterium | reverse complement strand
GACATCCGCGGGCCCCATCCGAGCGCGGCGCGGCTGATCGCAGTGGCGCGCGGCGCAGCCCAGCCGTGCCCGGTTCCTCCGCGGCCCGGTCTTGGCCTCATCGACCTGATGGAGCGGGCGGGGCGCGGGCTCGCCCATGTCTGGGCCGAAGCCCTGCAGACCTTGTCCTTCTTCGGCGAAACGCTTGCGGTTTTGTTGAAGCTTCTGGCGAACCCGGCGCGCATCCGCTGGGTGTCGGTGTTCAACGTGATGGAATATGCCGGCCTGAACGCGCTGCCGATCATCGGCTTGTTGTCGTTCTTCGTCGGCATGGTGATCGCCTATCTCGGCGCGCGCGTGCTGTCGGATTTCGGCGCCTCCGTGTTCACGGTGGAGCTGGTCGCCTTTTCGGTGATGCGCGAGTTCGGCGTGGTGATCACCGCGATCCTGCTGGCCGGGCGCACCGACAGCGCTTTCACCGCCCAGATCGGCGCGATGAAGATGCGCCAGGAGATCGACGCGATGCGCGTCATGGGCTTGAGCCCGATCGAAGCGCTGGTGGCGCCGCGCGTGCTGGCGATGCTGATCATGACGCCGATCCTCGCCTTTGCGGCGGTGATCGCAGGGCTGCTCGGCGGCCTGCTCGCCTGCTGGGCGACGCTCGACGTGAGCCCCGCGATGTATTTCCAGCGCATCGCCGACGGCGTTCCCGAACAGCATTTCTGGGTCGGCCTGTCGAAGGCGCCGGTGTTTGCGGTGGTGCTTGCGGTCGTCGGCTGCCGCCATGGCCTCGCGGTCGGCGACGACGTCGTCTCGCTCGGGCGGCGCACGACGTCCTCTGTCGTGCAATCGATCTTTCTCGTCATTCTGCTCGATGCGGCGTTTGCGCTGTGGTTCCTGGAGATGGACCTGTGAGCGCAGACGTCGCCATCAGCGTGCGGGGCCTCGTCACGCGCTTCGGCGCACAGACCGTGCATGACGGCCTCGATCTCGATGTGATGCGCGGGGAAATCCTGTGCGTGGTCGGCGCGTCCGGCACTGGAAAATCGGTGCTGCTGCGCGAGATCGTCGGCCTGCATGCGCCGACCGAAGGCTCCATTGCTGTGCATGGAATCGATATGAGCGATCCCCAGGAACGGGCGCGCCGCATCGGCGTGATGTTCCAGGATGGGGCGCTGTTCTCCACCATGACCGTGAAGGAGAATGTCGAAGCGCCGATGCGCGAATTGTCGGATTGGCCGCCGGCGCTCATCTCCGAACTCGCCGATCTTAAGCTGGTGATGGCGGGGCTTGATCCTTCCGCGCACCAGAAAAGACCTTCGGAGCTTTCCGGCGGCATGCGCAAGCGCGCCGCGCTCGCGCGTGCGATCGCGCTCGATCCGGAAATCCTGTTTCTGGACGAGCCTACCGCAGGCCTCGATCCCGTTGCGGCGCAACGCTTCGATCGGCTGATCGTCGAACTCACCGATGCGATGGGGCTCACCGTGTTTCTGGTGACGCATGATCTCGACACGCTGGAGGCCGCGGCCGATCGCGTGTGCGTGCTGTACGGGGGAAAAGTCTTGGCGGTCGGCGCGCTGGAGGACATCAAGCGCATCGATCATCCTTGGGTGAAGGATTATTTCGCCGGTCCGCGCGCGCGTCACGGCGCTGCGGCGGCTGTGAGGTGAAGCGATGGAGACGCGGGCGAATTTCATCCTGCTTGGGGGCGTGGCGATCGCGGGCGCCGTGTTCATCATGCTGTTTGCGCTGTGGCTCACGGGCGCCGGCTGGCGGCAATCCTGGAACGTCTATGACGTTGTGTTCCAAGGCCCGGTGCGCGGCCTCGCCGATGGCGGGGAAGTGCGGTTCAACGGCATCAAGGTTGGCGAAATCACGCGCCTGTCGATCGACCGCGACGATCCCAGCCGCGTCATCGCGCGCGTGCGTGTGCTGTCGGAAACGCCGGTGCGGGCCGACAGCGACGCGCAATTGGAGGCGGTCGGCCTCACCGGCGTCAATCTCATCCAATTGTCGGCCGGGTCTTCGGAATCGCCGCGCCTGCAGCAGCGCATGGGGCAGGCGCCGCCGCGGATCGCCGCGCGCCCGGGCGTGATCGAGGGGCTTTTGACCGAAGAGAATTCGCAGCGTTTGACGCGCTTGTTGAACAATATGGAGGCGATCAGCGCGGTGCTGGCCAGGGAGGATTCGGTGGTCTTCGAATCCGCGAAAGCCGCGCGCGATCTTTCCGCCGCCGCGCAAGCGATCACGCGCCTGTCGGACGCTTCGGCCGCCGATCTCGCCGCGGTGTCGGCGCGCACCACGGCGGTTCTCACCCAGGCCGAGCGCGCGGTCGCGGAAGCTGAGCTGGCCTTGCGCGAGAGCCGCACGGCCGCTGTGGCGATCGGCGGCGCAGCGACCATCGCCAGCGAGCAGACCTTGCCGCAATTGGGCGATGCGGCCGACGATCTGCGCCGGCTGTCGGCGCGCTTGAGCCAATTGGCGCGCGATCTTGAAGCAGAGCCCGGCAGTTTCGCGCAAAGGCGCCGGCCGACGGTGGAGGTGGCGCCATGATGCGCACGGCGTTTGTGTTGCTGGCCGCTGCTGCGGCGTCCGCGTGCGTGACGGTGTTTCCCGAGCCCGGCGCGCCGCCGCGGCTTTATCCGCT
>CAZMRN010000361.1:0-2647 GCA_964568575.1 uncultured Caulobacteraceae bacterium | reverse complement strand
TGGTCTTGGAATTCGCCATCGCCGTCCTCGTGGCGGCTTTGACCAGCCTTGCGCTGTGCCGCGTGGTGATCGCGGCCGGCATCCAGGACGCGCCGGTCAGCCTGCGCAAAGTGCATGCGACGCCGGTGGCCACCAGCGGCGGGCTGGCGATCGCGGTCGGCGTCGCGGCCGGCATGCTGACGCTCACGCAGCCGGCGTTCCAGACCTGGGCGGCCGCCTTGCCGACCGGCGCGCTCGGGCATCTCGGCGCGGCGATGACGATCTCCATCGGGTTTCTGATCGTCGGGGCGATCGACGATGTCCGCGCCTTGGGCCCGGTGACGAAGTTCGGCGCCTTCGCCGCGCTCGCGGTGTGCGTCGCGCTGTTTGTGGCGCGGGTGGAGTATTTTGCGCTGACGCCGCATATCGGCGTGTCGCTCGGCGCGATCGCCAGCGTTCTCGGCTCTGCGCTGTTCGTGTTCACCATGGTCAACACGGTGAACTTCATCGACGGCGCCAATGGATTGTCGGCGGGATCGGTCGGCATCGGGCTTGCGGGGCTGGCGGCGGCGGCGGCGGTGTGCGGCGCGACGCACGCCGCAGCGTTGGCCTTGTGCGGCGTGGGCGCGCTGTTGGGATTTCTGTATTGGAATTTTCCCCGCGCGCGCTTGTTCGCCGGCGATTCCGGCGCGCTCTTCATTGGCGCGATCGCCGCCTGTGCAGGCCTCTTGCTTGTGGTCGATGGCGGCGTCTCGCCCTTCGTGCCGCCGATGTTCTTCTTTCCGATGCTGGCCGATGTGCTGTTGACGCTGGCGTGGCGCCTGCCGCGGCGGCCGAAGCTGTTGGAAGGCCACCGCGACCATCATTTTCACATCGGTCTGCGCGCCGGCCTTGGCCATACGCGCGTGTCGATCGTCTATTGGATCGTGACGGCGCATTGCGCGGCCGTCGGCTTCGTCGCGGCGGCGGCGACGCGCGGCGCCGGGGACGAGGGGTTCGGCGCGCTCGTTGGTTATCTGCCGCTGACGGCGTTTCTGGTGCTGGCGGCGGCGGCGCTGCAGACCAGCGCGCGCATTCGCAAATTCGCCAAGGCGCGCGGCTACGACGCGCCGTGACGCGCAGGCCTCAATAGGCGCGTTCGACGACGAAATCCGACAGCGCGATCAGCGCCGCGCGATAGGGCGTGGCGGGCAGGTTCGACAGCGCCTCGCGCGCGGCGTCGGCGTGCGCCTGGGCGCGCAACAGCGTGCGCGCGATCGCGTCGTGCTTGCGCAACAGCGTGCACGCATGCGCGAAATCGGCTTCCGATTGCACGCCGGTGAAGGCGCGGCGCCAGAACTCGCGCTCGTCCTGGCCGCCTGCGGCGTTGGCGAGGATCACCGGCAGGGTCGGTTTGCCTTCGCGGAAATCATCGCCGGCGTTCTTGCCCATCGCGGCGGCGCGGCCGTCATAATCGAGCGCATCGTCGACCAATTGGAAGGCGAGGCCGAGCTCGCGGCCATACGCATCGAAGGCTTCCGCCACGCGGTCGTCGGCGCCGGCGGCCATCGCGCCGGCTTTGGCCGCGGCCGCGAACAGCGCGGCGGTCTTGGCGGCGATGATCTGCATGTATTGCGCGTCGGCGATGTCGGGATCGTTCGCGTTGGCGAGCTGCATCACTTCGCCTTCGGCGATCACGCTGGAGGCGCGGGCGAGCAGGTCGAGGATGCGCAGATCGCCGCTTTCGACCATCAGATTGAAGGCGCGCGCGAACAGGAAATCGCCGACGAGGATGCTCGCGGCGTTGCCCCACACGCGGTTGGCGGCCGCCTTGCCGCGCCGCAGCGCCGATTCGTCGACGACGTCGTCGTGCAGCAGCGTGGCGGTGTGGATGAACTCGACCGCGGCGGCGAGCTTCTGGGCCCGTTCGCCGCCGCCGCCGGCCGCAACCGCGTGCGCCGCCGCCAAAGTGATCAGCGGCCGAATGCGCTTGCCGCCGGCGTCGATCAGATGCGCCGCCAGATTGGGGATCACGCCGACTGGGCTGTGCATGCGGGCATGGATCAGCGCATCCACCGCCGCCAGATCGGGCTCAAGCAGCCGCGTCAGCCCATCGATCGGGCTCATCACGGCGTCGCTTGCCGCCTCTTTGGTCGCTGCGGGTCCCATGCGGGGGGCGAGTCTCCCTGGCGCAGCGAAGGCGGATGCGCGGCGAACGCGCGCCTGCGCGGCTGAAGCGAAACTGGCGTCGCGGGCCGTGAGGGTCAAGCAGCCCACGCGTCGCATGCGCATCTGGTTCCGCCGCGCGGCCTTGCTCCCGGCGCGCGGGCGCGCTGTGGTGGGGCATGCGCATCCTCCGCCGCACCACCGACCTTGTATACCTCTCGTTCGCCGACGCGGCGCTGCGCGCGGCGGGTTACACGCCGATCATTCTCGACGGCGCCATCGCGGCGGCGGAAGGCGGGATCGGCGCTTTTCCGCGCCGGCTGGCGGTGTCGGAGCGGGAAGAGGCCGGCGCGCGCGCCGTGCTCGACGCGCTGGACGCGGCGCATGACGGACGCTGAAACGCTCACCGCGGACAGGCTTCTGGGCGGGCGCGTCGTGGTGCGCCAGCCGGCGCAGGGCTACCGGGTCAACGCCGACACCATCCTGCTCGCGGCCGCCGTGGAGCCGGGAGACCGCCTGATGG
>CAZMRN010000360.1:0-2696 GCA_964568575.1 uncultured Caulobacteraceae bacterium | reverse complement strand
TGATGGCGGCGCCGGCGGACGTCGCCGACAGGGCGCAAATGCAGGCGGCGGCCGCAGCGATCCGCGCGCGCTTCGGCGATATTGGTTTGGCGGTCGCGAACGCCGGCGTCTACCTGCCGATCGATGCGGCGCAGTTCGACGCCGCGCGCGTGCGTCAGACGCTCGACGTCAATCTCATGGGCGTCGCGCACGTGCTGGAATGCGTGCTGCCCGACATGTGCGCGCGCCGCGCCGGCCATGTGCACCTCGTGTCGTCGGCCACGGGGTTCGGCGGGATGCCGACATCGTCGGCCTACGGCGCCTCGAAAGCTGCGCTGATCAATATGGCCGAGTGCCTGAAGATCGAATTGCAGCGGCACAATGTCGGCGCATCGCTGTCGACGCCGGGTTTCGTCGAGACCCCGGCTCAGGATGAAAACACCTTCCCGAAGCCGTTCATGATCCAGCCCGAGGAGGCCGCCCGGCGCATCGCCGACGCCGTGACGCGCGGCGGTTTCGAGACGACGTTCCCGCGGCGCTTCACGTGGGTTCTGAAGGCGCTCTACGCGCTGCCGAAACCGCTCTATCTGCCGTTGGTGCGCGCGCAGACGGGCTGGGCCAAGCCGCTTTAAGCCTTGCGGTTTATTTCTGCAGCGCCAGCTGGATCACGTCGGTGCGACGGCTTTTGAATCCGGCGTAGCAATAGTTCAGATAAAAGCGCCACAAGCGATAGAATTTGTCGTCGAAGCCAAGCGGCTTGATGTCGCCCCAGGCGGCCTGGAAGGAGCGATCCCAGCGCGCAAGCGTTTCTGCGTAGTCAAGCGCGAAGGCTTCGGTGCGATCCCATGTGAGGCCGGCTGCGGCGACTTCCTCGCGCAGCCGCGACACGCTTGGCAACATGCCGCCGGGAAATACGTAACGCTGAATGAAATCGGCGCGCTTGCGATAGGCGGGGAACAGCGCGTCGTCGATGGTGATGATCTGCAGCGCGGCGCGACCGCCCGGACGCAGGACGTTCGCAATCTTCTGGAAATAAGCCGGCCAATAACGCTCGCCCACGGCTTCGAACATTTCGATCGAGGCGACCTTGTCGAACACGCCGGCCACGTCGCGATAGTCCTGCATGCGGATCTCGACCTGGGCGGAGAGCCCCGCCTTGGCCATGCGCGCGACGGCGTAATCGTGCTGCGCTTGGCTGATCGTGAGGCCGGTGACCTGCGCGCCGTACTCGCGCGCGGCCACTTCCGCAAAGCCGCCCCAGCCGCAGCCGATCTCCAAGACCGTCTCGCCGGGCCGCAGATCGAGAGCGCGGGCGAGCGCGCGGTATTTCTCCAGCTGCGCCGCGGCGAGATCTTGTCCGGGCGCAGTGAAGCGCGCGGATGAATAGGTCATCGTGGGGTCGAGCCAGGCGGCGTAGAAGGCGTTGCCGAGATCGTAGTGCTCGTAAATGTTGCGCCGCGAGCCTTCCTTGGAATTGTCCCGCGTCCAGTGGATGAGCGCGTTCACCGCTCGCGTGAGCGCCCCGCCCTTGAAGACGCGCGAGATGCGGTCGGCGTTGCCGGAAAGGAACGTCAACAGAGCGCCGAGATCGGGCGTGTCCCAATCGCCGGCGATGTAGCCGTCGGCGAAGCCGATGTCGCCGGCGCGCAGAACGCGCTGGGCGAAGGCGAAGTCGCGCACGCGGATGATCGTGGTGGGGCCTGCGCCGTCGCCGAAGCGCAGCCAGGCGCCCTCGGGCAGGCGCATGAGCATCACGCCGTCGCGCAGATTGAGGCAGGCGAAGGCCACCGCCTTGAAGGTTGCCGGGGCGCGCAGGGCTGCGATCGCGCCGGGCGTGGCGCGTGGGGCGTCTTCTGTGGCGAAGTCGGGCGTGAGGGGCAGGTCGATCGTCATGTCAGGGCATACGTGCGGAAGTGACAGATGGTTCTGCAGATGGGACAGTAAAAGGGGCTTCGGGCGGGGCGGGCCTGCGCGTGTACGCGGCGCCGCGCAGCCACAAAAAGAGCGCCTCCCAATGAATGGCGGCGACCACGCCCAGCGTCATGAACGGCATGGCGACGAGCGTGCGCGCGAGGCGTGCGTCGGTCAACGCGAGGCGCCGGCCCGTCAGCGTCGCGGCATGCGTGCATACGCCGTCGACGCGATTGAGAATGCTGAGCGCGAAAGTTTCGCCCGGCGGCTGCACACGAAACTCATAAGCGCCCACGACCGTGAAAAACGGCGACACATAAAGCCGCTTCGGCGCATGCTGTGCGGCGTGCTGCGTATAGGGCGTTACATAGGTGTGCGTGTCGCCGAACGTGTTGTTCACCTCGTAGAGAACGCCGCGAAGCGCCCCGTCCGGGCCGTAGCCGAAATAGACCGACAGCGGGTTGAACACGAAGCCGAACACGCGCGGCAGGCACAACAGCATGATCCGGCCGCCTTCGAGATCGATCCCGCCGCTGGCGAAGGCGCGTTCCGCCCAGGGCCGCAGCCGCGCGCCGCTGCGGTCGCCGTGATCCTTGTCGTGAAAGCTGAAGACGCCAGGACGATTATAGGCGAACAGCCGAAGCGGCGCGGCCAGCTCTGCGATGCGGTCGATGTCGAGCAGGATTTGCAGGATCGTGTAATCGAGCTTTCGGCGAAACGGCTGCAGACGGACGTGAACCGTGCGGTTGCGGTACGCGAAGCCGAGGCTTTCTGGCCCGGTCATGCGGCGGCGCGCACCGACGCCG
>CAZMRN010000359.1:0-2697 GCA_964568575.1 uncultured Caulobacteraceae bacterium | reverse complement strand
GGCAGGGCGGCGGCGAGGCTGTCGGCCAGCCGCGCGGCCTGGCGCGGATCGGCGAATGCGCGCGCGATCCCCAGCGCCAGGTCGCGCCCCGCGAGGCGTTCGGCGACCAAAGCGGGTTGAAGGAAATTGTCGACGATGAAGGCGCCGAGCGCGTCGGCGATGCGGCCCTGGCTGCGCGGGATCACCGCGGTGTGGGGGATCGGCAGGCCCAACGGATGGCGGAAAATGGCGGTGACGGCGAACCAGTCCGCCAGCCCGCCCACCAGCCCGGCCTCGGCGAAGGCGCGCAGAAAGCCCCAGGCGGGGTGGACGTCCTGCAGGAGCCGGCCCGGCACATAGAGCGCGGCCATCAGAACCAGCAGCCCGGTGGCGATCGCGCCCGGCCGGCGGCGCGCGCTCATGGCCGGCCCTTCCTGCAACCTTGGCCCCGCGCGCAGCCCAGGCTTTCCAAGCGCGCCGGGATCGGGCTATACGCCGCGGTCTTGCGCCGTCGTAGCTCAGTGGTAGAGCGCATCCTTGGTAAGGCTGAGGTCGGGAGTTCAATCCTCCCCGACGGCACCATCGTCATCATGTCCACACCGCCGAAAACGCCCCAAGAGCCGAAAGGTTCGCCGCAAAGTTCGCTCCGCGAGGCCAAGTTGGCGGCGGCGCTGAAGCGCAATCTGGCCAAGCGCAAGGCCGCCAAGCCGAAGCCCAAGCCGTAACCGCGCGCCCCGCTTGCCGCTGCGGGGCGCGCACCCCATAACCGGCGCACGGGTGCGCTGGGCCGCAGGGCGGGCCCCATCCGAGGAAAACAGCATGGATCGCATCGCGATTGTCGGCGGCGCGCCGCTCAACGGCGTCATTCCCATTTCCGGGGCCAAGAATTCCGCCCTCAAAGTGCTGGCCGCAAGCCTGTTGAGCGACCAGCCGCTCACCCTCGAAAACATGCCCAATCTGGCCGACACGCGCTTCATGGCCGATCTGTTGGGCACGCTCGGCGTGTCGATCGCATGGCCGAAGGGCGAAACGCGCGCGACGCTGCACGCGGCGGAAATCGTCTCCACCATCGCGCCCTACGATCTCGTGCGGAAGATGCGCGCGAGCTTCAACGTGCTGGGCCCGCTTTTGGCGCGGATGGGGCACGCCACGGTGTCGCTGCCGGGCGGCTGCGCGATCGGCGCGCGTCCGGTCGATCTGCACTTGAAGGCGTTCGAGGCGATGGGCGCCGACATCCATATCGACCGCGGTTACGTGAAGGCGGCGGCTTTGCGCGGGCTGAACGGCGCCGAGATTGCGTTTCCGTTCGTGTCGGTCGGCGCGACGGAGCACGCGATGCTGGCCGCGACGCTGGCGCGCGGGCGCACCGTGCTGCGCAACGCCGCCCGCGAGCCCGAGATCGCCGATCTCGCCGCGTGCCTCAACGCCATGGGCGCGCGCATCGCCGGCGCCGGCGAGAGCGTCATCGAGATCGACGGCGTCGACGGCTTGCACGCGGCGACGCACCGCGTCGTCGGCGATCGCATCGAGGCGGGCACGTATGCGATCGCGGTCGCGGCGGCGGGCGGTTCGGCGCTGCTGCAGGGCGCGGTGAGCGATCATATCGCAGCGCTCCTGGCCAAGCTCGACGAAGCCGGCGTCACAGCGCAGGCGAGCGCGGACGGCGTGCGCGTCACGCGCGGCGCAGGCCGCCTGCGCGCCGTCGATATCGACACGCAGCCTTTTCCGGGCTTTCCCACCGATCTGCAGGCGCAATTCATGGCGCTGATGTGCCTGGCCGACGGGGTGTCGACGTTCCGCGAGAACATTTTCGAAAATCGTTATATGCATGCCCCCGAATTGGCGCGTCTCGGCGCCCAGATCGCGGTGCAAGGCAACGAGGCGCGGGTGACGGGCGCGAGCCGGCTGATCGGCGCGCCGGTGATGGCGACTGATTTGCGCGCCTCGGTGAGCCTGGTGATCGCAGGCCTTGCGGCGGAAGGGGAAACGGAAGTGAACCGGGTCTATCATCTCGATCGCGGCTTCGAGCATCTCGAGCGCAAGCTCGCCGCCTGCGGCGCGCGCATCGAACGGCGCCGGGATTGACCCTCGCCATGACCACGCCTGCGCCGCTCACTTTGCTGGCCGCCGACCTCGCCGATCTCGATGTGATTTCGGCCGCCGTGCAGGACGCGATCGTGCGCGTGAAGGATTTGTCCTTCGACGCGCGCGCGCGCCGATTCACCGCCGCGATCGACCGCTTTCGCTGGGAGGCGGCGCGCGAGAACGGCCCGTTCGAGCGCGTGCGCGCGGGCCTCGCTTTCGACGGCGTGCTGAGCGTGCGCACGCGCCGTGTGCGCCGCGACGCCCCCGAAGCGATCGCGTCGCTGTTGTCGATCGCGTTTCTGCCGGATGAGGAGCCGCCGGGCGGCGTCGTGCGGCTGGTGTTGGCGGGCGGCGGAGAGGTCGAATTGCAGGTGGAATGCCTCGATGCGACGCTGGCGGATTTCGGCGCGCCCTGGCGCACGCCGCGCCGGCCCGACCATCTGGACGGCGCCGGATGAGCGCGCGTCTGCTTCACGCGAACGGCAAGGATTTCGCCGCCGAATATGACGCGCTCGTGGCGCAGCGCGGCGCGCGGCTCGATGCAGCCGAGGCGCAGGCGCGCCCGGTGGTGGAGGACGTGCGTCGGCGCGGCGTCGCAGCGGTGCTGGAGGCGGCGGAGAGATTCGATCGCGT
>CAZMRN010000358.1:0-2713 GCA_964568575.1 uncultured Caulobacteraceae bacterium | reverse complement strand
ATCCTTGCGCGGTGCGTCCCGGCCTTCGCCGGGGCCCAGCGCGGCGCGGATGCGCGCGGGCGCCTAAGGGCTAGACCGCGCGCGCCGCGAGGCTGCGGCCGATGACGCGGTTGCGGCCGCTGCGTTTGGCTTCGTAAAGCGCTTCGTCGGCGCGCTTGATCAGCGCTTCGGCGTCTTCGTCGCGCGGGTCGAGCGCGGCGACGCCGATCGAGACGGTGACGTCGAGGCCTTCGCCCTGTCGGCTCAGAATGAACGGCGCGGCCGCCACCTGCCGGCGGATGCGCTCGCCTGCGAGGCACGCCGCATCGCCGCTGGCGCCAGGCATCACGATGGCGAATTCCTCGCCGCCCATGCGACAGGCGAAATCGACCGGGCGCACATTGGAGGCCACGCGCGCGGCGAACTCGCGCAGCACGTCATCGCCGGCGTCATGGCCGTAGGCGTCGTTGATCCTCTTGAAGTGGTCGATGTCGAGCATCAGCACCGAGACCGGCGCGCCGCCGTGCGCGGCGCGGCGCATCAAGGCGGATAATTGCGAAAACAGGAAACGACGATTGAAAAGGCCCGTGAGCTGATCGGTGACCGCAAGCTCGATGCTCTGGTCGATCACCGTGCGCAGCGCCTCCATGGTGCGCTTGCGCTTCACCAGAGAGCGCACGCGCGCGTTCAATTCATCCTCGTCGACCGGGCGCTGGATCACGTCATGAGCGCCGAGATCGAGCGCGCGGATCGAGCGGTCTCGATCGTCGGGATCGACCACCGCGAGGATGGGCAGGTGCCTGGTCGCCTCCACCGAGCGCATCTTGCCGATGATGCGAAACCCATCGAATCCGCGGGAAAACAGCGACACGATCAGCATGTCGGGGGCGCCGATCTCGGTCGCGGAAGCCTGGTCGAAGCGCACCGCGCGATCGTTGCGCAGCATGGAAATGATGTCGGCGGCCTGGCGCGCGTTGTCGTCGACGACGAGGATCGTCGCAGGCGCTGCAGAGCGGGCGGCGAGGATTTGCGCGCGCCGGCCGGAATCGATCACGCCGAGCTTGGCGCCCATCGCCTCGCGCGAGCGCAATTCGTCGGTCGCCATCTTGAGGCGCACCAGATTGCGCACGCGCGCCAGCAATTGCACGTCGTCGATCGGCTTGGTGAGAAAATCCTCCGCGCCCGCCTCGAGGCCCTTGAGGCGATGCTCGCGCCGGTCGAGCGCAGTGATGAGAATGACGGGAATGTCGCGGGTCTCTGGGTCGTCCTTCAGGCGCCGGCAGACTTCGAAGCCGTCGACGCCGGGCATCATCACATCCAACAGCACGATGTCGGGCTTGTCGCGCCGCGCGGCGCGCATCGCCTCCTCGCCGCGCGCGGCGCTGATGACGTCATAATATTCCGCGCTCAGCTTCGCCTCGAGCAGGCGAAGATTCGCGGGCACATCATCGACGATCAGGACACGCGCGCTCACGCCGCCTCCCTCACCCTGCGAGCCGCTTCACCGCGTCGAGAAAGGTCGTCACAGAAATCGGCTTCGACAAATAGGCTTCGCACCCGCCGGCTCGGATGCGCTGCTCGTCGCCCCTCATGGCGAAGGCGGTGACGGCGAGAACGGGAATGCTTTTGAGGTCGGGGTCTTGCTTCAATTGCTCGGTGATTTCGAGGCCCGAAACTTCCGGCAATTGGATGTCCATGACGATCAGGTCGGGCCGGTGCTCGCGGGCGAGCGGCAGCGCCTGGCGGCCCTCCCGGGTCTTGACCACGCGGTAGCCGAACGCCTCCAACAGGTCGTTGAAGAGGCGCATGTTCAGCTCGTTGTCTTCGACGATGAGGACCGTCTTGGCCATGCTCAAGCTGTCCGCCCGCGGCGGCCTTCCTGGTTTCGGACGCGCGACGAACCGGGCGCGCCCCGCCGGGGCCCCGCCGCTTCGCCGCCGACGTCGGCGACTTCTACCGGCAAAGGGCTTAATGGACCCCTTCCCATGGACGCCCTTATTAAGGCGAAGCGAAGGTTTTCCGTAGATCGGAGCGCAGATGCGGGCCGGAATCGATCTCGGCGGCACCAAAATCGAGGCGGTGCTGATGGATGGCGCAGGCGCGCTCCGCGCCCGGCGGCGCGCGCCGACGCCGAAAACCTATCCCGAGACGCTGGCGGCGATCGCCGCGCTGCTTGACGCTACGGAAGTTGAGGCGGGCCTGCGCGCCACGCGAATAGGCGCAGCGATGCCGGGTTCGGCATCGCCGGCCACGGGCCTCGTTCGCAACGCCAATTCGACCTGGCTCAATGGCCGCCCCTTCGCGGAGGATCTGGCCGCCGCGCTCGGCCGGCCGGTGCGCGCGGCCAATGACGCGAATTGTTTTGCACTATCGGAAGCGACGGACGGCGCCGGCGCCGGGCGCGCCGTGGTGTTCGGCGCGATCCTGGGCACGGGCTGCGGCGGCGGCGTGGCAGTGCGCGGCGAGACCGTGATCGGCGCAAACGGAGTCGCCGGCGAATGGGGCCACTCGCCCCTGCCCTGGATGGACGACGCCGAGCGCGCCATCCCGCCCTGCTGGTGCGGCAAGCAGGGTTGCCTCGAGACGTTCCTCTCCGGCCCCGGCCTGGAAGCCGATCATCGCCGCCGCGGCGGCGCAGCGCTGAGCGCAGCCGAGATCGCGGCCGCGCGCGGCGATGACGCGCACGCTGCGGCCTCCTATGCGGCTTATGTCGACAGGCTCGCGCGCGGGCTGT
>CAZMRN010000357.1:2500-2733 GCA_964568575.1 uncultured Caulobacteraceae bacterium | reverse complement strand
TGGTTTTGCCCGGCAGCCGGCGCAGCGAGGTCGCGCGCACGGGGCCGATTTTGTGGCGCGCGGCCGCCCTCGCGCGCACGCATGAGACGAAACTTGCGCTCGTCGCCGCCGATGTCGTCGCCGCCCAGGCGCGCGCGCAGGCGCCGCACGACGCCGTGATCGTTTCGGAAACCGAAAAGGATGACGCGTTCGCGGCTGCGACGGCGGCGCTTGCGGCCTCAGGCACGGTGACG
>CAZMRN010000357.1:0-2478 GCA_964568575.1 uncultured Caulobacteraceae bacterium | reverse complement strand
CCGAGGTGGCGCTTCAGGGCGCGCCGGTCGTGGTCGGCTACAAGCTGGGATGGATCACCTGGGCGCTCGCGCGGTTGTTTTTGTATAAAAGCAAATATGCGACGCTGATGAACGTCGCCGCCGGACGCGAAGTCGCGCCGGAATTCATTCAGACGCGCTTCACCGCCCGCAATCTGGCGCGCGCCGCAGGCGCTGTGCTGCGCGACCCTGCAGCGCGCGCCGCCCAGGTCGAAGCGCAGAATGCAGCGCTGGCGGCGATGGGCCGAGGCGGGCGGCCCGCGGCCGACATCGCCGCCGAAGCGGTGCTGAGCGTCATCGCCGCGGCCGGTCAGCCGCGCGCGCCCAAGGCCACATAGTCGCGCATCGTCGGCCCGGTATAGACTTGGCGCGGGCGGCCGATCTTCTGCACAGGATCGGAAATCATTTCCGACCATTGCGCGATCCAGCCGACGGTGCGCGCCAGCGCGAACAGCACCGTGAACATCGAGGTCGGGAAGCCCATCGCCGAAAGCGTGATGCCGGAATAGAAATCGATGTTGGGATAAAGTTTGCGCTTGACAAAATAGTCGTCGTTCAGCGCGATCCGCTCCAGCTCCATCGCCACCTTCAGCAGCGGATCGTCCTGGTCGCCCACTTCAGCGAGCACGGCGTGACACAGCTTTTGCATCACCTTCGCGCGCGGATCGTAATTCTTGTAGACGCGGTGGCCGAAGCCCATAAGGCGCACGTCCGAATTGGGATCCTTCACCCGGCGCACGAAGTCGGGGATATTGTCGACCGAGCCGATCTCCTTCAGCATGTTGAGCGCGGCCTCGTTGGCGCCGCCATGGCTCGGCCCCCACAGGCAGGCGATGCCCGAGGCGATGCACGCGAACGGATTGGCGCCGGAGGAGCCCGCGAGGCGAACCGTCGACGTGGAGGCGTTCTGTTCGTGATCGGCGTGGAGGATGAAGAACACGTCCATCGCTTTGGCGAGGACGGGATTGATCACATAATCCTCCGCCGGGACCGCAAAACACATGCGCAGAAAATTCGACGGATAGTCGAGTTCGTTGCGCGGGCTCACAAAGGGCTGGCCGGAGGTGTATTTGAAGGCGCGCGCCGCGATCGTCGGCATCTTGGCGATCAGCCGGTGGCTCGAGATCTCGCGCTGGCGCGGATCGTCGACGTTCAAGCTGTCATGATAGAAGGCCGAGAGCGCGCCCACTGCGCCGGTCATCACCGCCATCGGGTGCGCGTCGCGTCGGAACCCCTCGAAGAAGCGGTCGAACTGCGCGTGCAGCATGGTGTGGTAGGTGATGTCCCTGGTGAATTTCGCGAGCTGGGTCTGGTTCGGCAATTCGCCGTGGAGCAGCAGATAGCAGACTTCGATGAAGCTCGATTGCTCGGCCAATTGGTCGATCGGATAGCCGCGATAGAGCAGCACCCCTTCGTCGCCGTCGATATAGGTGATTTGGCTTTCGCACGCCGCAGTCGACATGAAGCCGGGGTCGTAGGTGAACGCGCCGCTTTCGCTGTATAGCTTGCGGATGTCGAGCACGTCCGGCCCGACCGAGCCGCCATAGACTGGCAGGGTGTAGGATTTGTCCGCCAGCGTCAGCGTCGCGTGGCCCTTGGGCGTCACCTTGTTTTCCATCGTCCAACCTCCGCCGCGCGCGAGCCCGCGCGGGTCATGCGAAATCCGACAATCGCCCGAGCGCTTCCTCACGTCCGAGCGCGGCCAGCGTCTGGCCTAAATCCGGCGCCGGCGCGCCGCCGGTGAGCGCTGCGCGCAGCAGCGGCCCAATCTGCCCCATCTTGAGGCCTTCGGCGGCGGCGAAAGCCTTGAGCGCGTCCTGCGCGGCTTCCGGCGCCCAATCGGTGAGCGCCGCCAGGGCCTCGCGCAAGCGCGCCAGCAGACCGGGGCTGGCGCTTTCAATCGCCTTTTGCGCGGCAGCGTCAAGCTTGAGCGGGCGCGTCAAGATCAGGAAGCGCGCCTGGTCGGCGAGCGCGGGGATCGTCGCAGCCCGGGTCTTGAGCGCAGCCATGCCGGCACGTACGCGCGCCGCCGCCGCTTCGGTTACGGGCGCGCCGTCCTTGGCTGCGATGTGCGCCAGCGTCAGCGCCGCGAGGCGCGCATCATCGGCGCGGCGAATGAAATGCGCATTGACGGAATCGAGCTTTTGCAGATCGAGCCGCGCCGGCGATTTGCCGATCTGTGCGAGATCGAAATCGGCCGCTGCCTCTTCCTTCGAGAGGATGTCGTCATGCCCGGGGCTCCAGCCCAGACGCATCAGATAGGCGTTGAGCGCTTCGGGCAGATAGCCCATGTCGCGATAGGCCTGCACCGCCAACGCGCCATGCCGCTTCGACAGCTTCGCCCCGTCCGGCCCGTGGATCATCGGCACATGGCCGAAGCGCGGGATCGGCCAGTCGAGCGCCTGATAGATCGGGATCTGCCGCGCGGTGTTGGTGAGATGGTCGTCGCCGCGAATGACG
>CAZMRN010000356.1:0-2736 GCA_964568575.1 uncultured Caulobacteraceae bacterium | reverse complement strand
CGGTCATTGACGCCGGGCGCGATCATGACGGTGACCATACTGCCTGCGCTGGAGGCGTCGAAGTCGATCTCTTCGAACGTGTAACCGAAGCCGCGCAAGCGATAGATGATCTGCTGATTGCTCGCAGCGATGAAGGCGCTCATCGGCATCAGCGAGGCGTTTTCCTGGAAGCACGCGGCCACCTCGGCATGCGGGCGTTCACTGAGGAGAACAAAGCGATCGGCGACGGCGCGGAAGATTTGCGGATCGCGAACGCCGGAGTCGCGCGTGGCGCAGCTGGCGAGTGCGATGGTGAAGACGGCGGTGAGGGCAAGCATGCGTTTCATGGTCGTGGTCCTTTCGTGAAGTGGTTTTGCGCTTAGCGGCCGCGCAGGAGCTCGACGCCGGCGGCGATGAGCCACAGCGCGAGACCGGCGAAGCCGGCGGTGGTGAACAGCGAGAAGATCTCGCCCGATTGGCCGAGCGACAGCGCGAGACCCTCGCCCGTGCCGATCGCGATGGCGAATGCGGCGATCGCGCCGAGAACGGCGGTGACGGGTTTGCGCTCGTGCGCCTGCAATCCAGACAACATGGCGATGAAAAGCGCGGTCAGCAGCTGGCCCAGATGTTCGCCGATGGCGACGCCGCCATAGGCGTTGAGCACGTCGAAGGCGCGCGCCGCCGCTTCGCGTGCGGCGTCGCTCGCGTTGGGATCGGCGTGGGTGCGCGCGAGATCGGGCGCCACGAAAACCCAGCGGAAGAGGCCGATTGCTTGCGTCACGCCTGCAGCCGCGCCGGTGATCGCCGCGCCGATCGCCAGCGCAGGACGGTGGGCGATGCGCGCGGGCGTCAACGCAAGCGCGATGGCCAGCGGCGCAAGCGCCAGCGCGGCGAGCCCGAAGCCGTACCATGTCCAGATCAAATCCGCGCCGCCGGCGTGAAACGCATCGAGCGCTTCGCTCGCAGGCCGGCGCAGGATGTCGGGATAGTCGTACGTTGCGGCCAGCACCGCGTAGGGCACGTTGAAGCCGATCGCCATGGCGATGGCGCTGGCGCCGGTGAGCCAGCGCCGGTCTTCTGCGTCAGGCTCAAACATGCGCCGCCTCCCAATGCTGCGTGACGGCCTTGTCGGCGCCGCTGATGCGCGCAAGCCGCGCAAGCGCGCGCCTCAGCACACGCTGCAAGCCGGCGGGCGGGCCGACGAGGGTGATGTCGCCGGCGTCGAGCGCCATGGCGAGATGAAGCGGATTGCGCGGCGCGCCATTGGCGAAGCCGCCATCGCGCCCAAGGCCGTACCAGGCGCGGATGAACCGCTCGAAGCCGCGCCCCTGCGACACGACGGTGCGAAACGTCGCCGGCGCCGCGCCCGCGTTGCGGAACGCGTGATAGACGCCGCGTCGGATGATCACGCTCTCGCCGGCGTGGAGAATGCGACGCTCAAGCGTCGGCCCGATGCGCACCTCCAGCGCGCCTTCGAGCACCGCGAAGGTCTCGTCATAGCTCATATGGAAATGCGGCGGCGCGCCTTCGGCGTGCGCCGGCAGCGTGAACAGGATCGAGGCGCAGCCGCCATGGGCAAGCGCCGAGGTCTCGATTTCGGCGACCTCGCCGGTGGCTGGATTGTCCAGCCGTTCAGGCGGGGAATAGGGGATCAGGTCGTACATCGCATCTCTCCAGACGACCGCGTAATCTACGATCGTAGACATAATGTCTACACATGTAGAGAAAGCTTGCAAGCACAAATCTACACATGTAGAAAAAGTTCATAAACATGGTGGAGAGCGCGTTGCCCCCAGCGCCGAAGCGAAAGTCCGCCCCGCGCGACCGCGAGGCCACCGAAGCCAAACTGAAAGCCGCCGTCGGCTCGCTTTTGGCGCGCGAAGGCTTCGCCAGCCTTGGCGTGCGCGCCGTCGCGCGCGAGGCGGACGTCGATCCGATGTTGGTGGGCCGATATTTCGGCGGCCTGCCCGGCCTCCTCGACGCCTACGCCGCCAGCGCCGACCATTGGCCGAGCGTGGAGGAGGTGACGGAGAACGGCGCCATCGCGGGCCTGCCGCTCGATCAGCGACTCTCGCGCGTTCTCACGAACTTCGCCGAAGCGCTCGCGCGCCGGCCGATCACGTGTGAGATTTTGGCGTGGGAAGCAGCACAGCGTTCGGAGCTGACGGACGCGCTGGACCGCGCGCGCCTGGCGTGGGTGCAAGCGATCGTGCCGAAATACTTGCCGGAACTCGCTGGCGACGATGCGCGCGCCGCCGACGCCAATGCGCTTTTAAGTCTGCTCGGCGCGGCGGTGCACTACGTCGCGATCCGCAACCGCAACGCCGCAGAAGATTGGGGCGGCCTCGGCGTGCGCAACAAGGCCGGCCGCGCGCGACTGACGGCGGCGCTGGAGATCGTGTGTTCGGCGGTGCTCGCAGGCCGCGCTTGATGCGATGCGTGGGCCCGGTAGGACTCGAACCTACAACCAGACCGTTATGAGCGGCCGGCTCTAACCATTGAGCTACGGGCCCGCGAACGCTTGCGTGCGGCAGGCGCCGTTAGAAATGTCGCACGCGCAAAAGTCCAGCATCGGCCCGCAAACGCGTTCGCGCGTCTGGCGAAGCTGTGAATTAAGTGTTAATTAATGCTCCGCCTTCCGGGGGGCTGGAGGTTGGAGATGAGTGGGCTGATAGGCTTTGTGCGCCTTTTGGGCGCAGCGTTCGCGATGGCGGCGCTCGGCATGGCGGCCGTGGCGGTGGCGGGGCCGGATGCGAT
>CAZMRN010000355.1:0-2739 GCA_964568575.1 uncultured Caulobacteraceae bacterium | reverse complement strand
CGCCGGCGCGGTGGCCGCGAGCGGCCCGGCGCGGATCGGCGCAGGCGCGCTGGATTTGGGCGATTGGCGGCGTGACAGCCAGCAGGCGGTGGCGGCGCGCTTTTCCCAATCGGCGACAAGACGCTACGGCGCCGGCCTCGCCTTGAGCGAAGTCCAGGCCGATCTCGCCCGCAGCGATTTCCGCTGCGCGCCGTCGCATGAAAGTCGTTGTGATCCCCCCGACGCGATCTGCCGGCGGACGGTGACGCTCTCGGGCTGCACCCACACCTGGCAAGTGCACGTGTTCGACGACGCAGGCCAGGCGCGGCTGGCGCGCCTCCGGGCGCTCTATGACCGTCGCTGCGCGGCCGATGACGGGCTGCTCGGCGGGCCGCAATAAGCCTCCCACGGTGACGCCGCCGCCGGCGCGCCTTACATGAGCGGCGTGGACGACCTCTACCATCCCCGCGTGCTCGAACTCGCCGCCGAAATTCCCCATGTCGGGCGGCTCGACGCGCCGGACGGCTCATCGACGCGGGTGAGCCGGGTGTGCGGTTCGGTGGTCACCGTCGATCTCCTGGTGCGCGACGGCGTCATCGCGGCGATCGGCATCGAGCCCAAGGCGTGCGCGCTCGGCCAGGCGAGCGCGGCGGTGCTGGCGCAAAACGCCATCGGCGCGACGGCGGAGGAGGTCGCGTCCGCGCGCGATGCGCTGTTTGCGATGCTCAAGACCGGCGCCAAGCCGCCCGCCGGCCGCTTCTGGGAACTGCGCCACCTCGAAGGCGTGCGCTTCTATCCCCAGCGCCACGCCTCGGTGATGCTGGCGTTCGACGCGGCCGTCGATGCGCTCGCCCAGGCGAACGCGCACGCCAGCGCGCCCTGACCCGCGCCAGTGATCGAGGCGTTTCTGGTTTCGACCGGCGTGGTCGCGCTCGCCGAGGTCGGCGACAAGACGCAATTGCTGGCGATCATGCTCGCCGCGCGTTTCCGCCAGCCGCTCCCGATCATCGCCGGCATTTTCGCCGCCACCTTGGCCAATCACGCGCTCGCGGCGTGGGGCGGGGCGGCGCTGGCGCGCTTTCTCACGGTCGACGTGTTGCGCATCGCGCTCGGCGTTTCGTTTCTGGCGATGGCGGCCTGGGCGCTGATCCCCGACAAGGATGAGACGATCGATACCCGCGCCGAGCGCTTCGGCGCTTTTGCGGCGACCGCGATCGCGTTTTTCCTGGTCGAGATCGGCGACAAGACGCAGATCGCTACGGTCGCGCTGGCGGCGCGGTTTCAGGATGTGCTTGCGGTGACCGCGGGAACGACGCTCGGCATGATGATCGCCAACGTGCCCGCCGTGCTCTTGGGCGATCGCGTGACGCGGATGGCGCCGCTCGCTGCAATCCGCGTTGCAGCTGCGGCGGTGTTCGCCGCTCTCGGCGTCGCCGCCTTGTTCTGGCCGGGCTGAGCCTTAGGCCGCCTCCGCCACGAAACCCTTCCACGCGCGCATGTACTCGATAAAGGGCGGGCTTAGGCCTTCGGCGCGCAGATGGCTCTCCGGGACAGGCAAGGGGATCGGCGTAAAGCGCGGATCGGCGGCGACGCGCTGCGGGAAGTCGTGATGCAGGATGGCGGCGCGTCCGATGACGACGAAATCGAGGCCTTCGGCCAGCGCGCGTGCGCAGGCCTCGCCGGTGGTGAGATTGCCCGCCGCGCCGAGTGCGGTCCCGTTGCGGTCGAGCGCAGTGAAATACGACAGCAAGGATGCGCCCTTGAACGCGTCCTCCACCGGCTCCTTGAACACATCCCACAGCGACAGGTCGAGATAATCGATTTTTCCCTCATGCATCAGGCGTTGCGCCAGCGCGCGGATCTCCTCCAGCCTGAGGCCAAACCGCTCTGGCGACAGCCGCACGCCGAGGGAGAAATCCTTGCCGGTGGCCGCACGCACGCCGTCGATGATGTCGAGCAAGAGTCGAGCGCGGTTGTCGGGCGATCCGCCATAGCGATCCTCGCGGCGATTGATCTCGGGGCTCAGGAATTCGCACAACAGATAGCCGTGCGCGCCGTGCAGCTCGACGCCGTGAAAGCCGGCGCGCTCGCTGCGCTTGGCGGCGGCGATGAAATCGTCGGCGGTGCGTTCGATCTCGTCGAGCGTCATCGCGCGCGCGCCGGTCTCGGAATCGTCGGACGGGCACAGCGGCGCTTCGCCGGTCAACTCCTTCGGCGCGCGCATGCCGGCGTGATGCAATTGCACGACCGAGTGCGCGCCATGCGCGTTCAGCGCCGCGGCGAGGCGGGAAAGCCCGTCGACATGCGCGTCGTCATGGGCGCCCAATTGTCCAGGAAAGCCCAGCCCCGCACGCTGCACGCTCGCCGCGCAGGTCATGGCCAGGCCGAAGCCGCCCTGCGCGCGCAGCGTCAGCCAATGATGCTCGGCGTCGCTCAGCCGCCCGTCTGCGTGGCTTTGCGTGTTGGTCAGCGGCGCGAGCATGAACCGGTTCTTGAGCGCGGGGCCGCGCTTGAGCGGCAAGGGGTCGAACAGGCTGGTCATCGGCGTGGGGCTTTCGGTTGCGCAGGCGACACCATAAGGCGGCGGCGCGGCTTCGGTCACCGCCGGGCGCGCCCTGACGTCGCGTCGCGGGCGTGCATTTTGTTTCGGAGCGCGGTATAGGAGCGCTTATGAGCCTTCGCCCGCGCCTTTCGCCGACCGCGACGACCACTGGCTGACGCCGGCGGCGCCGCCCGGGCGCGCCGCAGCGGCCGCGACCA
>CAZMRN010000354.1:0-2746 GCA_964568575.1 uncultured Caulobacteraceae bacterium | reverse complement strand
AGAATACCCAAGCCGGTCGCCGGCTTTGACCCGCATTCCAACACTTGCCCGGTCGGCGTGTGCGTGCAGGACGAGCGCCTGCGCGCGAAATTCACCGGCACGCCCGACAAGGTCGTCAATCTGATGACCTTCATCGCCCAGGAGGTGCGCGAGCTGCTCGCCGAGATCGGCTTCCGCAGCCTCGACGAGATCATCGGCCGCACCGATCTGATCGAGCAGATCAGCCGCGGAGCGGAATATCTCGACGATCTTGATCTCAATCCGCTTCTGGTGCGGGTCGACAGCCCGCACCCGCCGCGCTGCACGGTGCAAGGGCGCACGGAAGTGCCCGATACGCTGGACGCGCAAATCCTGCGCGACGGCGCGGCCTTCTTCGAACGCGGCGAAAAGCTGCAGCTGGACTACAGCGTGCGCAACACGCACCGCGCCATCGGCGCGCGCGCGTCTTCGGAAGTGGTGCGCCGCTTCGGCATGGCGACGCTGCCGGAAGCGCGCCTGCTCATCCGCCTGCAGGGCTCGGCCGGGCAATCGCTCGGCGCGTTCATGGCGCAAGGGCTGGCGATTGATGTGACCGGCGACGCCAACGATTATGTCGGCAAGGGCCTGTCCGGCGGCTTGATCGTTTTGCGGCCGCCGCCGGAACTCGCAGCCCGCGCGCATGAGAACGCCATTATCGGCAACACGTGCTTGTACGGCGCCACCAGCGGCAAGCTGTTCGCCGCAGGCCTCGCCGGCGAGCGCTTCGCGGTGCGCAATTCCGGCGCGACGGCGGTGATCGAAGGCTGCGGCGCCAATGGCTGCGAATACATGACCGGCGGAGTCGTCGTGGTGCTGGGGCCGGTCGACAGCAATTTCGGCGCAGGCATGACCGGCGGCATGGCCTTCGTTCTCGATCCCGACGACGCGTTCGCGGCGCGCGCCAATCCTGAATCGATCGTGTGGAACCCGATCCAGTCGGCGCATTGGGATGCGGCCCTGCGCGCGCTCGTGGTCGAGCATCACGCGCGCACAGGCTCGCAACGGGCGCAAGCGTTGCTGAACGATTGGCCCGCCGCGCGCGCGCAGTTCAAGCAGGTGACGCCGAAGGAATGGCTGACGCGTCTGGCGGCGCCGCTGGTCGATGCGGCTTCGATCGCGGCGGAATAGGGGGCGTCTTCGCGTGGCGGCGCTCTTGCCTTAAACAGCCCGTCATGTCGCGCATCGGCCGCATCTTGCGTCATTTTGGGATCACGCTCGCCGCGGCCGCTGCGCTGTGCGGCGCAGCGGCCGCGCAGGCGTCCCTGTCCGACAGCGCAGACCTGGCCGAACCGGCGCCGGAAGCGAGCCCTGCGCGGCTTGCCGATCTCGCCCAATTCCGCCGCGCCTTTCTCGATCGCGATCTGTCTTATTCGCCCGAAGCGCGCGCGAGTGCGCAGGCGCGCCTCGCCGCGCTCATCGAGGCCGCCGGCGCGCTTAGCGACGCGCAGATCGAACTGGAGCTCGCCCGCATCGCCGCACTCGCCGACAACGGCCACACCAACGCGTTCCCCGCCCATCGCGCGGCGCGGTACAACCGCATCGCTGTGCGCCTTGCGCCGTTCGAGGGCGATTTCGTCGTGGTGCGCGCCCGCGGCGAGCACGCCGATCTGCTCGGCGCGACGCTGATCGGCGTCGATGGCCGCCCGTTCGCCGAGACGCGCGCGGCCGCATTCGCGCTGTTCGGCGGGCCTGTGCAATGGCGCGCCACGCTGGCGCCGTTCTTTTTCGAAAGCCCGGAACAAATGCACGCCGCCGGCGTCGCCGATGCGGCGGACGCTGCGCACTATGTGTTCGCCCTGCCGGACGGCGTGATCGTCAGCCGTCGCATCGCCGGCGAGCGCGGCACGCCGCTGTGGCGCGGCTACGACGCGCATCGCTGGCTGTGGCCGGAGCGCACCGCCATCGAGAACGGCGATTGGCGCACGCTGCTTCCCGTCGACCGCGCGCCTTACGCCTTCACGGAGGCGGAAAGGGCGTTTCGCTGGCGCGATGCGCCGGAGCTTGACGCCTTCATCATCGAGCTGCGCCAAAACCGAGATGCGCTGGGCGCATCGATTGCGGATTTTCTCGCGCAGGCCGCGCGCGAACGCGCCTGGTCTCGCCGGCGCCATCTCATTCTCGACATGCGCTTCAACAGCGGCGGCGATCTGACCACGACGGAGCCATATATGCGCGGCTTCGCGCGCAGCGTGCGCGGCCGCATCGTCGTGCTCACCAGCGCGTGGACCTTTTCCGCCGGCATCGCCTCCATCGGCTATCTCAAACAGGCCGGCGGCGACCGCGTGACCATCATCGGCGAGCCGGCGGGCGATCGGCTGCAATTCTGGGCGGAAGGGGATTTCGTCACGCTGCCGGGTCTGCAGATGCGGCTTTTGTTCGCCGACGGCTATCACGATTACCTCACCGGCTGCGCGGCGGCGATCTGCCACCCGGCGGTGGAGTTTCGGCCGATCGCGGTCGCGTCCATCGCGCCCGACATCGCCGCGCCTTTGACGCTTGCGGCCTATCGCGCCGGGCGCGACCCGGCCATGGAGGCGGCCGCGGCGTTTCTCGCGGGCCAGCGCTGACGCTTCGGCTTCATTCCGCCGCCGCAGCCCTCTACATCAGCGTCATGGCCTTACGCGAAAACGCCCCCGCCCGCCCCGAGCGCGCCAGCGCGCTGCACTTGGCCGGCGCGGTTGCGACCGGCCTCGTGGCGGGCGCGCTGCTGGGCGCATGGCTGATGACC
>CAZMRN010000353.1:0-2748 GCA_964568575.1 uncultured Caulobacteraceae bacterium | reverse complement strand
GCCAGGCGTCTGCGTTCGCGCGCGTGTCGGCGTTGGCGCGCGAGGCGTCGTGGGCGGGGCGGAACGCGCCGGAGGCCTGCGCCACGTCCGGGCCCATCGGGTCGCCCGCGGCCATCAATTCCGCCGAGCACGGATTGGAATCGGCCACGCCGTAGAAGTTCGACATCACCTCGACGACTGCGCGTTCGACGCCGGCGCGGACCGCAAGCTGGATCGGCTCCAGCGCGCGTTCGCCGCCATTGAGATCGACGATCGTGTCGCCGAAGAAGGAGAAGAATCCGGCGCTGATTTCGCGCCCGACGATCTGCTTCTGATAGGAGATGACGTCGACGACTTCGAGCGTGCGGGTGTCGATCAGGCGGAAATCGAGACCGATATTCATTACATA
This sequence comes from uncultured Caulobacteraceae bacterium, assembly GCA_964568575.1. GTDB lineage: Bacteria > Pseudomonadota > Alphaproteobacteria > Caulobacterales > Aquidulcibacteraceae > RI-43. The sequence goes on along the minus strand of CAZMRN010000353.1, from coordinate 2,360 downwards.
GAGGCGGCCGTTCAGCGCGCCGCGATCGTCGCGCGTATTGACGCCGCCGACGAACGCTTCGGCGCCGGACGAGCGAATATTGTAGTTCAGCTCGGTCACGCCGCCGACGAAATAATAGTCCGATCCCGGGATCTGGCCGGCGAAGATGCGGCGTACGTCGTCGTCGGCGCCGGCTGCGGCCTGCTGGCCGATCAGGCGATTGTTGGCGTAGCGCAATTCGAGCTCGGCGACGGAGGTGTCGAAACGCTCCACCAGACGCGCGCCGGCTTTCGCGAACGCGCTCATCGCCATCAGCGAGGCGCCTTGCGTGATGCGCCGTCCGCCTTCCTCGTCGACGCGGCCCGTGTAATCGAGAATGCGGCCGACCGCGATGTGCGGCGCGGTGAGATTGTTGGCGCCGGCATGAGCGGCGAGGCAATTCAGCGCCGGGGAATAGGCGGTCGGATTGGTGGTCACCGGCGCATCGCCGATCGGGCGGGCGTAAAGCCCGTCATCGCCGGCGTTCGGCGTGACGCAGGCGGTCAGCGCAGTCGCTGCGGCGCACGCCGCCAGCGGACGAAGCAGGGGAAACGTCATGAACGGCCTCCGGTCGCGGCGGCGTTGACGTCGCCCGTATTGGTTTGCGTGGACTCGATGATCACGGTGTTCCAGCTGCCCTGCGTGATCACGTTGAGCTGGTTGCCGATGGCGCTCGCGGCGCCATAAGCGCCATCGCCATCCATCAGGCCGCCGCTGAGCGTCGTTTGTCCTTGCAGGATGCGGCCATTGAGCACGACGCGATTGCCGTTCGCGTCGCGCGATCCGGCCTCGATCGGTTGTTCAAGACCGCCGCCGCCGACGCCGTAACCCTGTTCGAATTCGCCGGCGCGGCTCGGCGTCTGTGCGTGGCTTGCGCCGCCGCACAGCGCGGCGGCGAAGACTGCGGTTCGGAGAAGCAAGACGGCCTCGTTTCTGGATAACGAAAAATTTAACTGAGGCCGAAAGCAAACGCCGTGCCAGCCGGCGACGCGCCGTGGACAGGCGCGCGCGCAAAACGCTTGATGCGCGGCGGCGGCGGGCGCATGCTCGGCGCAACCAAAAAGGGAGGCGCTCGATGCTGATCGCCCATGTGCTGCGCGACAAGGGCTCTGCGGTTTACAGCCTGTCGGCGGACGCCACGCTGCAGGACGCCGCGCGCGAACTTCATGATAAACGCGTCGGCGCGCTCGTGGTGCTCGACGAGGCGGGCGCGATCGTGGGCGTGCTGTCGGAGCGCGACATCGTGCGCGAAGTGGCCGCCCGCGGCGCCCAGGGGCTTGGCGAGCGCGTCGGGGCGATCATGAGCCGCAATGTCGTCACCGCCGCGCCGGAGGAGACTGTCGACGAGGGCCTGGCGCGCATGACCGACCGGCGGGTGCGCCACCTGCCTGTGGTCAGCGGCGGGCGCCTTGTCGGGGTGGTGTCGATTGGAGATCTCGTGAAGATGCGGATCGCGGAGGTCGAACAGGCCGTCGAGGCGATGCAGGCCTATATCGCGGCGGGCTGAGGCGGTTTTCCCCTGGCGCGCGATCTTGTGCAGAAAGCCTCACGTTTCGCTTGAACCGTCCGCGCGCTTACCGTATATTCATCAGCTCGTCGGCCGGCATTGGCGCTGAGGGTTTCGATCCTTGCGTCATGAACAGCGGGCTTTCCCATTGAATTGTTTGGGTTTTGCGCCTGAACGACGAAGCTGTGGAAGGTTTGCGAAATGGCCGTTGACACCAGATTGGGGTGCGCATAGAAACCGCGCCCTCGCGCCGGCCGAAAGGTTAGGGGCGTCGCAGTGAAGGGGCTCGCTCTTTCGCGGCGAAGAGGTCTTTGACATCGTGATTTGGAGAAGGGAAACGCAGACGGCGGCGTCTTGCGGCCCCAGATTGGATCTGGGGCATCGACGCTGACGGTTATGCGTTTTCTGGATAATCGACCTAGTCTTGCGGACTGGTTAACGGCTTCGGCCGTCGATCAACGCGCAAGACGTGCGTCGGTTCCCGTTAATGAAATACGCAGACGCCATACGACGCTCCGGGTTTTCCCCCGGAGAGGAGGTCAGCGATCAACTCAACCTGAGAGTTTGATTCTGGCTCAGAACGAACGCTGGCGGCAGGCTTAACACATGCAAGTCGAACGCCCCGCAAGGGGAGTGGCAGACGGGTGAGTAACGCGTGGGAACGTGCCCAGAGGTAGGGAACAACGCCGGGAAACTGGCGCTAATGCCCTATGTGACCGAGAGGTGAAAGATTTATCGCCTTTGGATCGGCCCGCGTCAGATTAGCTAGTTGGTGGGGTAATGGCCTACCAAGGCGACGATCTGTAGCTGTTCTGAGAGGAAGATCAGCCACACT
>CAZMRN010000352.1:0-2750 GCA_964568575.1 uncultured Caulobacteraceae bacterium | reverse complement strand
GCGCGCGCCATAAAGGGGGCCTGCGAGGGCCCGATGTTGACCTATCTCCACACCATGGTGCGCGTGCGCGATCTCGACGCCGCGCTGCGCTTTTATTGTGATCTGCTGGGGCTGCAGGAGATGCGCCGGGTCGACAACGAAGCCGGCCGCTTCACGCTGGTGTTTCTCGCAGCGCCCGGCGATGCGGCGCGCGCCCGCGAGGCGAGCGCGCCGATGGTGGAGCTGACCTACAATTGGGACCCTGAGGACTATCAGGGCGGGCGCAATTTCGGCCATCTGGCCTACGCTGTGGACGACATCTACGCAGCCTGCGCAAAACTCGCCGAGGGCGGCGTGGTCATCAACCGCCCGCCGCGCGACGGCCGCATGTCCTTCGTGCGCTCGCCGGACGGCATCTCCATCGAATTGTTGCAAAAAGGCGCAAGCCTCCCGCCGCAAGAGCCTTGGGCGAGCGCGCCGAACGTCGGCGTTTGGTGAGTTTCCCCTTCTCCCCTTGTGGGAGAAGGCGGATCGCCGCGCAGCGGCGAGACGGATGAGGGGTGGTTGCCCGACATTGCAAGTGGTCGCGCCGACACCCCTCATCCGTCAGCTTCGCTGACACCTTCTCCCACAAGGGGAGAAGGCCGTTAGCACTCACCGCTCGTCCTTCACGACGACGCCGCCCTTCATCACGAACGGGATCGTTTCGAGCACGGCGATATCACTCAAGGGATCGCCGGGCACGGCGACGAGATCGGCGAAATAGCCCGGCGCGATGCGGCCGACGCGGTCGCCCCAGCCCAGCAGATCGGCGGCGTCGCTGGTGGCGGAGCGGATCGCCTGCATCGGCGTCATGCCATAGCGGACCATATAGGCGAATTGCCGACCATTGAGGCCGTGCGGATAGACGCCTGCATCGGTGCCGTAGACGATGCGGACGCCGGCGGCATGGGCGCGCCGGAAGCTCTCGCGCTGCGCTGCGCCGACCTGGCGCTCTTTCGCCAGCGATTCCTCCAGCATGCCGACGCTTTCGCCTTCCGCCAAAATATAATCGGACACGTAAATATCCATCACGAGCGTCGCATTGTTGCGGCGCGCGAGCTGGATGCCTTCGTCGTCGATCAGGCTCGCATGCTCGACCGAATCCACGCCCGCCCGCACCGCCGTCTTGATGCCGGCGGCGCCATGCGCATGCACCGCCACCCGCCTGCCTGCGAGATGCGCCTCATCGATGATCGCGCGCATCTCCTCTTCGGTGAATTGCTGCGCGCCGACGCTGGTGCCGGCGGAGAGCACGCCGCCCGTGCCGGTGAATTTGATCACGTCGGCGTCGAAGCGGATATTGGTGCGCACGCGCTGGCGTAAGCCCCACGGCCCGTCCGCGACGCCGTCGCCGCTCGCCCCATATTCCTGCGGCAGCGAGTTTTCATCGCCGTGCCCGCCGGTCATCGACACGGTGGGGCCGGAGACCAGCATGCGCGGGCCCAGCACGCCGCCGTCATTGATCGCGTTGCGCAGCGCCGCATCGGCGAAGCCCGGCGCGCCGAGATTGCGCACGGTGGTGAAGCCCGCCATTAGCGTGTCGCGCGCATTGCCGACGCCGTCGATCGCGGCGCGCACCGTCGGCCGAGTGAGCCGGCGCAGGCCATGCACATCGGCTTCCGACGTCAAATGCACATGCGCGTCGATCAGCCCGGGCAGCACCGTAGCGTTCGACAGATCGATAGCGCGCGCGCCGGCGGGGATTTGCGCCTGCGCGGTCGGGCCCACCCAGGCGACGCGCTCGCCGGCGATCAGGATCGTCTGATCCGTCAGCACCCGCCCCGCGACGGGATCGACCAGCCGCCCCGCCCGCACCGCGACGGTCGCCGCGTCTTGGGCAAAGGCCGGCGTCGCCGCCAACAATGCCGCTGCGATGACGGCGCGCCGTACAATGTTCATCCTTCACTCCCCTTGAGCGGATCGCCGCTCGCATCGACGAAACCGTCCCGCTCCAAGGCGGCGCGCAGCGGCTCGAGCTGTGTGGCGTAAGCGCGCCAGGCGCCGACGCCTTGGCGGTTGATGGGTTGGCGCACTTGCGCGGCGCTTGCTGTCGAAACGCCTTGCGCCGACGCATGCGGCGCAAGACAGGCCGGATCAAACGGCAGATCGAGCGCGGCGAGAAGCGCGCGCACTTCGCGATCGGGATCGGCGATCACATCTTCCAGCGTCACCGTGACCATGCGCGCGCCAAGCACGGCGCGCCAATGCGCCATCATCTCTTCGTGCAGCGCGTAATGCGTCGCGAGATCGTCGAACGCGTAGGACCAGCGATAGAGATCGCCGAATTGCAGTTTGTACGCGCCGAAAAGCCCGTCCATCGGCGCGCGCCGCACCTCCACGATCCCGCATTGCGGAAACGCGCGCGCCATCAGCCCGCAATAGTCGGCGTTTTGCGGCAGCTTGTCGGTGACGATGCGCGCTTCGCCGGACAGATAGCGCGTCTCGCGCCAATAGAAGGCGGCGATCGCCTCCCAATCGGCGCGTGCGGCGGCGGCGATCGTCTCGACGTCGAACAGCGCGCGACTTGGCGTGCGTGCAGCGCGTTTCACCGCGAGGCCTAAATGCGGCATTTCTCCCATCGCGAAAACATCGCCATGGGCGCCGAGAATGCGCTCCACCAGCGTGGTGCCAGAGCGCGGCAGGCCGACGATGAAGATCGGCCGCGGCCCGCCCGCGCGCGGCGACGCCTCAGGGATGGCGGGAAAATGCGTCTTCAGCGCATCGACCTG
>CAZMRN010000351.1:0-2762 GCA_964568575.1 uncultured Caulobacteraceae bacterium | reverse complement strand
CGCGATGCTCGCGGTGCTGCAGCCCTATGGCGCGCGGGTCTTGAGCGCGTACGACACGCCGGAAGGGCCGTGTTCCGAACCGCTCGAATTCTTGAGCATGATCTACAATGGCGGCGTGCGCCCCGTGCCTTTGACGAGCGGCGGCGCCGGCCATGCGGTGGCGCAGCGGCGCGTCAGCTTCGGCGCCGACGCGATCGAGTTCGGCCCCGGCGAAGCCGGCCCGCGCAGCTTCGCCGCGATGATCGGCATCAAGGAATATCCGCTGCACACCGCGCCCGGCCAGTTCGACGCGTTCCTGCGCACGCCGCACGAATTCGTGCTCTCGCAGAGCTTCGCCTTCGTCGATCGCCAGACCGCGCTCAACCGCATGAATCTGGCGTTGCGCCGCATGCGCGCGGCCGACGACGACGCCATCTCGCTGCGCCGCGATCTCGTGGCCGCGAAGGATGACGTCGCCGCCGGCCGCTCCGCCTTCGGCGAGCACCACATGACGATCATGGTGCGCGCCGGCTCGCTCCCCGCGCTCGATGAGGCGGCCGCCGACGTGCAGGCCTCGCTCACCGAAATCGGCATGATCGGCGTGCGCGAGACGATCGCGGCCGAGCCGTCCTTTTGGGCGCAGTTTCCGGGCAATTTCGCCGACATGCCGCGCCGCGCGCTGATCTCGTCGGCGAATTTCGCGGGGCTCGCCAGCTGCCACAATCATCCCACCGGCAAGGCCGCCGGCAATCATTGGGGCCCCGCCGTCACCGTGTTGGAGACGACCTCCGCCTCGCCTTATTATTTCAGCTTCCACAAGGGCGATCTCGGCAATTTCCTGATCATCGGCCCGTCGGGCTCGGGCAAGACGGTGGTGCTAAACTTTTTGCTTGCGCAGGCGCAGAAGTTTCAGCCGCGTCTCGTCTTCTTCGACAAGGATCGCGGCGCGGAGATTTTCCTGCGCGCGCTGAACGGGCGCTATGACGTGATCCGCCCCGGCGCGCGCACCGGGTTCAATCCGCTGCAATTGCCCGACACCGCCGCCAACCGCCGCTTCCTGCATGTGTGGGTGTCGAAACTGCTCACCGCACACGGCGAGACGTTGTCGTCGGAGGATTCCGCCTCCATCGCCGAGGCGATCGCGGCGAATTTCGATCAGGATCCGCAATTCCGCCGGCTGACGTACTTTCGCGAATTGTTCATCGGCGCGCGCCGGCCGACGGCGGGCGATCTCGCCGCCCGGCTCGGCGCCTGGGTGGGCTCGGGCGAACGCGCCTGGCTGTTCGACAATGAGCGCGACCATCTCGATCTCGATTCCGCGACGATCGGTTTCGACATGACGCAAATTCTCGACGATCCCGTCGCGCGCACGCCGACCATGCTCTACCTGTTCCACAGAGTAGAGGAGAGGCTCGACGGCGCGCCGACGCTGATCGTCGTCGACGAAGGCTGGAAAGCGCTGGACGACGACGTGTTCGTCGCGCGCATCCGCGACTGGGAAAAGACCATCCGCAAGCGCAACGGCGCGGTCGGGTTCTCTACCCAGAGCGCCGGCGACGCGCTCGAAAGCCGCATCGCCAGCGCCATCATCGAGCAATCGGCCACGCAGATTTTCCTGCCCAACGCGAAAGCGCAGGAGGCCGATTATTGCAAGGGCTTCGGCCTGTCGCGCCATGAGTTCGACATCGTGCGCACGCTGCCCGACACCTCGCGCTGCTTCCTCATCAAGCACGCCGCCGACAGCGTCGTCGCGCGGCTCAATCTCAACGGCCAGGAGCAGATTCTCACCGTCCTGTCCGGTCGCGAGCGCTCGGTGCGCGATCTCGACGATCTGCGCGCCGAAGTCGGCGACGATCCCGCGGCCTGGCTGCCGCGCCTCGTGCGGCGGGGGCGCTGAGCCATGCCGGTGTGTCCCGCGACGATGGGTCAGGGCATGGTCGGCGCCCTGATCGAGACCGTGGATTGCCATATCCGCGTGCTGGTGCAGGACGCCTATCGCGACATCGTCGGCCCCGACACCGTGTTCGCCGCCGCGTTCACCGGCTTGCTGACGATCTATATCGCGCTGCTGGGATACCAATTGCTGATCGGGCGCAGCGGATTGCGGGTGACGGATTTGCCGGTGTCGGCGCTGAAGATCGGCTTGATCCTGGCCTTTCTCACGTCCTGGGCGGCGTATCAGACCGTCTTCTTCTCGCTCTTGTTCGACGGCCCGCGCGAATTGACGCAAGCCATGCTGGCGCCTTTGGCGCGCGCCGGCTCCGGCTTCGACGGCGACGTCTATGGCGGGCTCGAGCGCGCCTTTCGCGACATGAGCGTCGCGGCCGGCGCCTATGCGGAAGAAGCGGGCCCGGCCGCGAACGTGCTGCAGGGCGGGCCGATGCTCGGCTCGGGCCTGTTGTGGATCAGCGCCATCGGCATGCTGATGTCGACCATCGGGCTCATCCTCGCCGCCAAGATCGTGCTCGCCTTTCTGCTGGCGATCGGCCCGATCTTCATCGGCTTTTTCCTGTTCGAGCCGACGCGCGGCCTGTTCGACGGCTGGCTGCGCACGACGATCGCGTTCGCGCTCACGCCGCTGGCGGTGAACGTGTTCGGCGCCGCGATGCTGATGATGATGCAGCCCTTCCTGGCGACCTTGGCGGCGGACGCGGCGCGCGATGAATTCAATATGGGCGTGGTGATCACGATCGGGCTGATCGTGGGCGTGTTCACGCTGATCATGGCGTTTGCGCTGCGTCTCGGCGGCGGCATCGCCGGCGGCTTCCGCTCGGGCCGCGAGG
>CAZMRN010000350.1:0-2771 GCA_964568575.1 uncultured Caulobacteraceae bacterium | reverse complement strand
CAATCGCACGCAAGCGCCCATCGCAGGCGCTTGGGCGGGGTTATGGTGGATGAGATATGAAGACGCTCCTGATCGTCGATGACGATCCCACGCAACGTCGTCTGCTGCAGGCCGCCGTCGAGCGCCAGGGCTTCAAGACGCGCATGGCGGAGTCCGGCCAGGCGGCGATCGACGCCGTCGACGCCCATCCCGACATCGATCTCGTGCTGCTCGATCTCGTCATGCCGGGCATGACGGGCCAAGAAGCGCTCAAGGAAATCCGTATGCGCCGCGGCGATCTGCCGTGCATCGTGCTGACCGCCTCCGGCGGCATCGATACGGTGGTGCAGGCGATGCAGGCCGGCGCGAATGATTTCTTCGTCAAGCCGGCGAGCCCCGAGCGCGTGCTGGTGTCGATCCGCAACGCGCTTGAGATGAGCAATCTCAAGACGGAAGTCGTGCGCCTCACCAAGAAGGCCTCCGGCGCGCTCGGCTTCGCCGATATGGTAGCACAGGCGCCGGCGATGGCGCCGGTCATCCGCATGGGCGAACGCGCCGCGAAATCAACGATTCCGGTGCTGATCACCGGCGAAAGCGGCGTCGGCAAGGAATTGCTGGCGCGCGCGATCCAGGGCGCAGGCGATCGCGCCGGCAAGCCCTTCATCACCGTCAATTGCGGGGCGATCCCGGAAAATCTGGTCGAGTCGATCCTGTTCGGCCACGCCAAGGGCGCCTTCACCGGCGCGGTCGACAATCATGCCGGCAAGTTCGTGGAAGCGCATGGCGGCACGCTGTTCCTCGACGAGGTCGGCGAATTGCCGCTCGACGTGCAGGTGAAGCTGTTGCGGGTGTTGCAGGAAGGCGAGGTCGATCCCGTCGGCGGCAAGCGTCCGGTGAAGGTCGATGTGCGGATCATTTCCGCCACCAACAAGGATCTCGCCAAGCTCGTGGAGGCCGGCCGCTTCCGCGAGGATCTCTATTATCGCTTGAACGTCTATCCGATCGAGGCGCCGCCCTTGCGCGAACGCCGCGAGGACATCGAGGCGCTCGTGGCGCGTTTCGTGGCCCGCTTCAACGCGGAAGAGGGACGCGCCGTGCGCGGCTGCGCGCCGGATACTTTGGCGATGCTGAAAGCATTCGATTGGCCCGGCAATGTGCGCCAGCTGGAGAACAGCGTGTTCCGCGCGGTGATCCTGTGCGAAGGCGAATGGCTGCAGCCGCAGGATTTCCCGCAGATTTCGGGTCTTGCGCCGCTGTCGTCGGCTGCGCCGCAAGCCGCCAATGACGCGCGCGACCCTGACGCCATGACGCCGGCCAACGATCACGACGCATCGGTGAGCGCGCCGGCGTTCGCTGCTACGGTTGCGCGCGCCCCCGACGTCGCGGTGTTCGACGGGGCAGGCCACCTGCGCAGCCTCGAGGCGGTGGAGCGCGACCTGATCGCGCTCGCCATCGATCACTATGCCGGCCATATGAGCGAAATCGCGCGCCGTCTCGGCATCGGGCGCTCGACGCTCTATCGCAAAATGCGCGAATACGGCCTCGATGACGGCAAGGTCGCCGCGGAAGGCTAGTCGTCCCTTTCGTCGCCGCGCGGCGGCGCTGCGGCGCGCTTCTTCCAGCCCATGGGTTTGCGCGTCTGCAGGCCTTTGCGCGGCTTGCCTTTCGCCTTGGCCTCGATCTCTTTGAGCTTCGCGCTTTGCAGGCGCGACAGGGCGTCCTCCGGGGCGCCTTTGGAGAGATCGGCGAAGGCGGAGCCGAACTTGTCAAGCCGCGCGCCGACCTCCTGCAGGAATTCATTCTCCCAGCCCGAAAAGTCTTCAGCCGTCGCGCCGCCCTCCTGCGCGGCCTTGAGGCGTTGCAGGGCGCGCATCGCTTTGCGCGTGCGCCGGGGATCGACCGCGCGGGGCATGCGCGGATGCTAGCATGAAACGCCTCCGGCGGCTGCGCCTCAAATCTCGCCGAGCGCGGCGAGATAGAGGTCCATCATCTGCTCCTGCTCGGCGCGCTCGCGGCGGTCCTGCTTGCGAAGGCGGATCACCTTGCGCAGCACTTTCGTGTCGAAGCCGATCGATTTCGCTTCGCCGTAAATGTCTTTGATGTCGGCGGCGAGCTGCGCCTTTTCCTCTTCCAGGCGCTCGATGCGCGCGACGACCTGGCGCAGTTTCTCCTTGGTGGTTTGCGTCAACGCCTGCGGCGCCGTCACATCGTCGCCGCCGAACTCGCTCGCGCCGAAATCAGCCATGATCGTCCCCTTGTTATCCCCAGAATCGGTCGTCGAGGATCAAGGTTATTCGGCTGCGCGCGCGGCGTCGATTTCCGCTACGCGTCGAACGGCGGCGGCGATCAGGTCAGGGCGCTTCTGGTGCGGCATGTGGCCGACGCCCGGCGTGGTGACGAGCTCCGCTGCGGGCAGGTCTTCGGCGAGCGCGCGCGCATGGATGCGGGGGCTGACCACGCGATCGCGGTCGCCGGTGATGATGATCGCGGGCTGCCAGATATCGGGATAGCGCGGCGCCTGGGCTGCGAATTCCTGGCGCGATGCGGTGACGTCGAGGGCGCTTGCGCGAAACGCCCCGCCGCGAAAGGCGAGCGGCACGCCGGCGTCGTCGGCATAGGTCGGCGGCGGCCGGGCGGGGCGGAACGTGTTGCGCACCGCGCCTGCGCTTGCGCCGCTGGCGAGAGGAACAAGGCCGTAGGCGAAGGCGTGGCCGACGACAGGCGTCGCCGCCAGCGTCGCCCACCACGCGTTGCCGCCGGGATAGGGGTGGCTGGCGGGTGCGGCGAGCACC
>CAZMRN010000349.1:0-2791 GCA_964568575.1 uncultured Caulobacteraceae bacterium | reverse complement strand
CCGCCGATCGATCGCGACGAGCCGCGCTTTGCGCAGGCGACGCGGCAGATGGTCGAGAGCGGCGATTACATCGACATCCGCTACCAAGACGTGCCGCGCTATTTGCAGCCGGTCGGCATCTACTGGCTGCAGGCTGCGAGCGTGTCGCTGCTCGGCGACGAGACGCGCGCGATCTGGCCGCATCGCGTGCCGTCATGGCTGTCGGCGATTGCAGCAAGCTTTTTGACCTGGTGGGTGGCGGGGCTCTTGTTCGGCCGAACGGCCGGCCGCGCAGCGGGCGTCATGATGGCGTCCTGCTTTATTCTGGGGGCCGAAGCGCGGCTGGCGAAAACTGACGCAACGCTTTGCGCCGCCGTGCTCGCAGCGCAGGCCTGCCTCGCCAAAATCTATCTCGACGCGCACGCCGGCGCGCGCGCGCATTGGGGCTACGCGCTGGGCTTCTGGGCGGCGCTCGGCATAGGCTTTCTGCTCAAAGGGCCGATCATTCTACTGGTCAGCGGCGGGACGATCCTGGGTTTGCTTGTCGCGGAGCGAAAGTTTCTTTGGCTGCGCGACCTGCGCGCGCTCTGGGGCGCGCCGCTGTTCGCGGCGATCGCCGCGCCCTGGTACGTCGCGATCAATGCGGCGACGCAAGGCGAGTTTTTCCGCGTCGCGTTCGGCTATTCCGTGGCCGGCAAGATCGCGGGCTCGCACCAATCGCATGGCGGCCCGCCGGGTTATCACCTTGCGGCGCTGACGCTCACCTTCTGGCCTGCATCCTTGTTCGCTTGGCTGAGCGCGCCCTTCGCGTGGCGCGAGCGCAAAACGGCGCCAGTGCGCTTCTGCCTCGCCTGGATCATCCCCGCCTGGATCGTGTTCGAATTCTCCGGGACGAAACTGCCGCACTACACCCTGCCGCTCCTGCCCGCGGTCGCAGCGCTGAGCGCGGCGGCGCTGTTGCGCGTGAGCGGACGGCCGGCCTTCGGACGCCCGATCCTGTTCTCGGTCGCCGCCTTCGTCTGGGCGGTCTTTGGGCTTGTCCTCGCGGTGGGCGTCACCGGCGTGCAAGCCTATCTGGAGGGCCAGCCCAGCTTGTCCGCCATGCTTCTTTCAGGGCTCGGCGTCGCCGCGATGATTGCGGTCGTCGTGCTGAGCGTGTTCGGGCGCGCGCGTCAGGCGATCGTCGCCTCCGCCGCGGCTGCGCTGATCGTATCGTTCAACACCTTCCAGATCGTCGCGCCGTCGCTGCAGACGCTGTTCATGTCGCCGCGCATCGTCGAAGCGGCGCGGTCTGTCGCGCCTTGCCCGCAATCGCGTATCGTCTCCACGCCCTATGCCGAGCCGAGCTTCGTGTTTCTCGCCGGCGGCACGCCGCTGTTGGCGCGCGATGCGGCGCAAGCCGCCGACGTCTTCATCGCCGACGGCGCATGCGCGCTCGCGTTGATCGGCGACGAGCGGCGCGACGCCTTCCTCGCCGCTCTGGCGCAACACGGCGCGAGCGCACAAGCCGTGCGCCGCATCGAGGGCGTCAATCACAATGAGGGCGGCGCGCAGGGCTTCACCCTCTATCGACAACCCTAAGCGCGCTAGGTCAGATAGAGCGCCCGCGTCTTCTTCGGCAGCTTGTCGACGATGATGCGATGCGCCTCGCGCAGCCGCGCGCGGATTTCATCCGGCGGCAGAGCAGAGAGCGTCTCGAGCCGCACCCATTTCATGCGTTGCATATAGGGCGCAGGGCTTACGCCCTCCTGCTGCGTCAACAATTCGAACGCGATGTCGGAGCATTTGAACGACAGCTCTTTCGGCCCGTTCGGGCCGCTGAGCATGGCGAACATCTTCTCCGCCACCACGAAAGTGCGATGATCGCCCCATTTGATCGAGAGCTGCGCGCCCGGCAGGGACAACGCAAACGCCTCGATCGCTTTCGGCGTCACGCATCCACTCCCGTGCCGATCTGGCACGCGACGCCGGTGCCGCCGATGCCGCAATAGCCGCCGGGATTTTTCGCCAGATATTGCTGGTGATAGTCTTCCGCGTAGAAGAATTGCGGCGCATCGGCGATTTCCGTCGTGACGGCGCCGAAGCCTTTCGCCTTGAGCGCGGCCTCATAGGTCGCTTTCGCGGCGAGCGCTGCGGCGCGCTGCGCCGGCGTCGCAGCATAAATGGCGGAACGGTATTGCGTGCCGATATCGCCGCCCTGGCGCATGCCCTGGGTGGGATCGTGGTTCTCGAAGAACACCTTCAGCAGCTGCGCGTAGGATACTTTCGTCGGATCGAAAATGACGCGCACGACTTCCGTGTGTCCGGTGCGCCCGGAGCAGACCTCTTCATAGGTCGGGTTCGGCGTCGACCCGCCGGCATAGCCGACCGCCGTGGTCCACACGCCGGGCGTCTGCCAGAATTTTCGCTCCGCGCCCCAAAAGCAGCCGAGCCCGAAAACGGCCTCCTCCAGCCCCTCGGGAAACGGCGGATGGAGCGGCGCGCCGTTGACGTAATGGGTGCGTGCGGTCGCGATCGGCTGCGCGCGCCCGGGAAGGGCTTCGGCGGCGGTGGGGATCGTCATCGGCTTGCTGCGGGCGAACATCGTGAACTCCTTGGGCTCCACATATAGGCGCGCGGGGCGCAGCCGTCAGCGCTTCTACGCCGAGGGCGCGACCGGGGTTGCGCGCGCCGTCCCCCACGGCGTGAACCGCACCGCCGCGACGCTGCCCAAGCCCAGCGCCGCCATCGAGAGCGCGATCAGCGCGAACAACGTCCACAGCGGCGCCCCCGCGGCGGTAGTGACGTAGTAGCGATCGTCGGGCAGCGCGCC
>CAZMRN010000348.1:0-2803 GCA_964568575.1 uncultured Caulobacteraceae bacterium | reverse complement strand
CGGTCGAGGCCACGCCGCGCCGCGCCAGCCGCCGGCGCGCGGTTTCGATGTCGGGCGCGGCGAACGCGATCGCCCACAAGCCTTCGCCGTGGCTGTCGAGCCGCGCCTTGACCTGATCGCCGGTGAAGCCCGGCCCGGTCGGCGCGATCACGTCGAGCGCGGTGTTCTCGAGCTGGAACCAGGCGTGCGCCGCGCCGCCGTCTGCGCCGCGCCAATCGGCGCTGCGGCCCAGCAGCGTCTCATAGCCGGCGACCGCCGCATCGAGATCGCGCACGACGAGCGCGACGTGATCGAGCGCGGAGATCATCCCGCGCGCGGCAGGCGATCCACCGGCGCGTCGCCGCGCTCAAGCGTGAGCCTCTGGCGGATGGTGAGCGACACCTCGCGAGGCGCGTCGTCCTCGCCATCGGCTTGCGGCGCGGGCTTGGCGTCCGCGTCACCCTCGGTTTCCGAAGCGGACGGGGGCGTCGGGATCTCGCCTGCGCCGCCGAGCAGCGCTGCGCCCTGGCCTGCGATGCGCACCACATAGGTCGTCTCCGCCGTGCGGATCAGACCGGTGCGCAGATCGACCTGGCCGCGCGTGGTTTCGGTGACGTCGATATCGGCGAAGGCCAGCACCATTTCGGTCATCGCGCTGATCATTTCCGGCGTGACCTGCTGGGCTTCCGGCAGCATTGGCCGCAGCGGCTCCATCACCGGCCCGCCCAGATACGCCGCCATGCCGCGCAGCGCGTTGCGCATGCTGTCTTCGTCGACCGTGGCGGTGCGCAGCACGGTGGCGACGCCGGCGGCGCGATCGACGCTCTCCAGCGTCAGCACGCCGTTCATGCGGATCGGCGGCGCGTTGAACGGCATCGCCCATTGATCGGTGAAGGAGGTTTGCGCGCCGACCGTGAGCGTGCGCCCCTGCGGCAGCGCCAGCAAACCGAACGTCGACATGCCGCTGGCCGCGGCGCGCGAGTCGAACCCGTCGATCAGCGCAGCGACCGCCTGCAGGATCGGCACGCGATGCCGCTCATAATCGAAATCGCTGAACGGATTGGCGGGGACTCCTGCCGAGACGTCGTCGTAGCGCTCCGCGGCCGCGTCGAGCGCGGCCTGACGCTCGGCCTCGTCGACGGTTTGCGGCTTCGGCCCAGGCGGACGGCCGACGGTTTCGCCGGCGCCGCCGAACGCGGACGACGCCGACAGGCCGAAGCGCGCAAATCCGTCCGCGGTCAGCGCGAAGTTTTCGATCCGCGACGTCCAGGTCGACCAGTTCGTCATGTCGGCGCATTGGCCGCGCACATCGATGCGGCACTCGAAGCCGACGTCGGTCGCCAGGCGCAGCATCGCCGACATGGCGTCGTTGAACGCCGCCATGTCGACCGACGGGCTCGGCGCGCCGGCGGCGCCGAGCAAGGCGTCGAAATTGCTGAACTCGAAGCGCGTGGGCGTGAACTGCCAGCGCGTCGGCGTCTCGACGTCCAGGTCGAACACGGTGCGCGACTGCAGCCGCTGGCCGGGCAGCGTGGGGCCCAGGTCCTGATCGATGTCGACCGTGACGGTGTAGTCGTCGCCGGCGGCGACGCGCACGGGGAAGGCCACCGTCTGGGCGGAGGCCTGCGCCGCGCCCCACAAGCCCAGGGCGCACACGCCCGTCATCAATCGCCGCATCGTCGTCCCCTTGGCTGCCGTTTCGCGGCCTTATGGCATGGCTTGACGCGCCGAGGCTACGACCCGCCGCGCACACTCGTCGAAACCGGCGCACTAAATTGGCGCGGCGCGCGCGAACTGGCGCTCCGCTTCGCCTAGAGCGCCCGCACGTCGGTGAGCCGGCCGGTCACGGCGGCGGCGGCGGCCATGGCGGGGCTCATCAGATGGGTGCGCGCGCCGCGGCCCTGGCGGCCCTCGAAATTGCGGTTCGAGGTCGAGGCCACGCGCTCTCCGGGCGCGGCGAAATCGGGGTTCATGCCCAGGCACATCGAGCAGCCCGGCTCGCGCCATTCGAAGCCGGCGTCCAAGAAGATGCGATCGAGCCCCTCCTCCTCCGCCTGCGCGCGCACGAGGCCCGAGCCCGGCACCACCATGGCGCGCACGCCCGGCGCGACCTTGCGGCCGCGCGCGATCGCCGCGGCGATGCGCAGATCCTCGATGCGGGAATTGGTGCATGAGCCGATGAACACGCGGTCGATGGGCAGGCCCGCGAGCGGCTGGCCCGACTGCAGACCCATATAAGCGAGCGCGCGCCGCGCCGTCTCCACGCGGATCGGATCGCCGAAGCTTTCCGGATCGGGAACCGCGGCGGTGATCGGCGCGCCCTGCTCGGGATTGGTGCCCCAGGTGACCATCGGCGCCAGCGCGGCGACGTCGATGTCGACGACCGCATCCCATGGAGCGTCCGCGTCGGAGCGCAGCGTGCGCCACAGCAGCATCGCCTCCTGCCAAGCCCCGCCCTTGGGCGCGTAGGGCCGGCCCATGACATAGGCGAAGGTCTTGTCATCCGGCGCGATCAGGCCCGCGCGCGCGCCCGCCTCGATGCTCATATTGCAGATGGTCATGCGCGCTTCCATGGACAGCGCGCGGATCGCTTCGCCGGCGTATTCGATGACGTGGCCCGTGCCGCCGCCCATGCCGATCCTGGCGATCAGCGCGAGCGCGAGGTCCTTGGAATAGACGTGCGCCGGCGCCGCGCCGTTGAAGCGCGCCAGCATGTTCTTGGCCTTGCGCGCGCGCAGCGTCTGGGTGGCCAGCACGTGCTCGACTTCCGAGGTGCCGATGCCGAAGGCGAGCGCGCCGAGCGCGCCGTGGGTGGAGGTGTGGC
>CAZMRN010000347.1:0-2812 GCA_964568575.1 uncultured Caulobacteraceae bacterium | reverse complement strand
AGGCCGCCGGCGCCGCCCTGGCCGACGCCTTGTGGGGCTTCCTCGACGGCGTGGAGCGGGCGGCCGGCCTGCACTGAGACGACGAACGGCAGGCGTGCGGCGCCCCTCGCGGAGGGGCGCCGCCTTGCCAATTTCGCTCTAACGAGATATACCCGTTTTGTTCGCTGCTTCCCTTTTGTGCAGCGGCCCGCGTGCTGAGCATGCGACTTCGCTGCGGATGCGCATGGCGCGCATCGCCGGCGACTTCAGGCGACACATCGATGATGACTCCCGGCGCAAAGCCAAAGTTCAAGATCGGCCAAAACGTGCACGTGCTGCCGTCCCGCATGAGCATGGCGCCGACCGGCCGCTACAAAATCACCCGCGCGATGCCCGCCGGCGGGGGCGCCACGCAATATTGCGTCAAGCGCGAGGGCGAAGCGTGCGAGCGCGTCGTCTCCGAAGATCTGATCGAATTGCGCGACGTCTAAGTCGGCGCAGGCCCACCGCCTGAAGCGCCGCCGATGAGTTTTCGCATCGCCTTCATGGGCTCACCCGCGTTCGCGCTGCCGGCGTTGCAGGCGTTGCGCGAGTCCCGCGCCGAGATCGTCTGTGTCTATACGCAACCGCCGCGTCCAGCCGGGCGGGGCCAGACCCTGCGCAAAACGCCCGTGCATAGCGCCGCGGAGGCGGCAGGCTTGCCGGTGCGCACGCCGCCGTCGCTGAAGAGCGCGGAGGAGCAGGCCGCGTTCGCCGCGCTCGATCTCGATCTCGCCGTCGTGGTCGCCTACGGGCTGTTGTTGCCGCGGGCGATCCTGGATGCGCCGCGCCACGGCTGCATCAATCTGCACGGCTCGCTGTTGCCGCGCTGGCGCGGCGCTGCGCCCATCCAGCGCGCGATCATGGCGGGAGACGGCGAGACCGGCGTGCAGGTGATGCGCATGGAGGCGGGCCTCGACACCGGGCCGATCCTGTTGACCGCGCGCACCCCGATCGAACCCGACGACACCGCCGGAAGCGTGCATGATCGGCTCGCCGCGCTCGGCGCCGGGCTCTTGCCGGAGGCGGTCGATCGCATCGCCCGCGGCGCGGCGCAATTCACGCCGCAGGCTGAGGAGGGCGTGGTCTACGCGCACAAGATCACGCCGCAGGACGCCCGCATCGATTGGACCCAGCCGGCCCGCGTCGTCGATCGCCAGATCCGCGGCCTTTCGCCGGCGCCAGGCGCCTGGTTCGTGATGCCGGGGCCGAAGGGGCCGGTGCGCTGCAAGGCGCTCGACTCCCGTCTGGGCTTGGGGAATGGCGCGCCGGGAACATGCCTCGACGATGCGCTTCTGGTCGCCTGCGGCGAAGGCGCCGTTCGCCTGCTGACGATCCAGCGCGAGGGGCGGGGGCCCACAGCGGCGGCTGATTTTTTGCGCGGCTGGCCCGCGACCGAAGGGCTGCGGCTGGGCTAGGTTGCGCTCGGTCCGATGCTGGGGCGGCGCGCGAGGGAGTGCAGAATGGGGATGAGCCGTTGTGCTGTCGTCGCGGTCGCGGCGCTGTTGGGCGGATGCCAGCAGGAAGCCGCAGCCCCGCGCGCCGACATCGGGTCGGGCGGCCCGCAATTGGAAGCGCCGGCCCCTGAAAGCGCGCCGGCGCGGCGATTCATGCCGCAATCCGACGCCGCCCGCGCCGCCACCGGCGCGCTGATCGTTACGGAAACGGTCCGCATCGCCCAATCGGCGGAGGATCGCGGCGGCGAAGTGCTGACGCTGCGCGCCGAAAACGGCCTGGTCGTCGAGGCGCGGCTGGCGGGCGCAGCGCCGCCGTCGACGCGCATCGGCGAGCACACGCTGCGGGCGCTGATGGAGCTCCCGGTCGAGGCCAGCCAAACGCTCCTCTATGCGGTCTCCCAAGAGGGGGGCGGGGCGAGCCTGTGCGACGCGGGCCCCGCCAGCCACATCGTGTTGTGGGAAAGCGAAGCCCCCGGCGATGCCGGCTTGCGCGTGCTGCCCTTCACCGGCGGCGCGCCGGCTGACGCCGAGGCCGTCGCCTGCACGCTTCTCGCCTATGCGCGCGCCGAGGGCGGGTGAACCGGTTCAAGCTCACGCTCGAATATGACGGCGGCGGCTTCCAGGGATGGCAGCGCCTCGCCGACGGGCCCAGCGTGCAGGGCGCGCTGGAGGATGCGGTCGAAGCGCTGACGGGCGTGCGCGCCGAGGTGATCGGCGCCGGCCGCACCGACGCCGGCGTGCATGCGTGCGGGCAGGTCGCCCATGTCGACATCGCCAAGCCGCTGCGGCCCGAGGTCGTGCGCGACGGGCTCAATGCGCATCTGCGCCCCGCGCCGGTCGCGGTGCTCGCCGCGGAGATCGCTGCGCCCGGCTTTCATGCGCGCTTCGACGCGGTCGAGCGGGTTTATCGCTATATCATCGTCAATCGCCGCGCCGATCTCGCGTTGGAGCGCGGGCGCGCCTGGCGCGTGCCGCAACCGCTCGACGACCAAGCGATGGCGGCGGCGGCGGCGCGGCTGATCGGGCGTCATGATTTCACGACGTTTCGCGACGCCCAGTGCCAGGCCGATAGCCCCGTGCGCACGCTCGACCGGTGCGATGTTTTCCGTATCGAGGAAAGGTTGGAGATCTGGTGCGCGGCGCGTTCGTTTTTGCATCGGCAGGTGCGCTCCATCGTCGGCACGCTGGCGGAGGTGGGCTGGGGCCGACGCACGCCGGACGACGTCGCCGCAGCGCTGGCGGCGGCCGATCGCGCGCGCTGCGGCCAGGTCGCCCCGGCGGAGGGGCTCTATCTGATGGCGGCGCGCTATTGATGGGCGCAGGGCCGGTCTTACTGG
>CAZMRN010000346.1:0-2877 GCA_964568575.1 uncultured Caulobacteraceae bacterium | reverse complement strand
GACGCGGCGCAGCACCGGCGCGCTCCACATCTCCGGATTCAGCGCCGGCGAGAAACCGTCGAGAAACCAAGCATCCATCGCGCCGCGCAGCCCATCCAGCGCGCGCGCGGCGTCAGCCACGAGTATGGTGAGGCAGAACCCGTCTTCGTCGAACGAGAGGCGCTGCGCGCCATACGCCCGCACCGGCCAACGCGCGATCAGCGCCGCCGAGAGCGCGGCGATTTCTGGAAACGCGGCATGCGCGCGCTGTGCGTCTTCCGCCTGCATCGGCGCGTTCTCGATCGAAGTGTAGTGCAGCACAGCGCCGGGCGCGCGCGTGCGCCGCCACAGCGCCCAGGTCGCCAGCGCGTTCAGCCCCGAGCCGAAACCCAATTCTCCGACTGCGAAACGATCGCGTCCGCGCCACGCCGCGGGAAGATCGCAGCCTGCGAGAAACACCGCCTCCGTTTCCGCAAGGCCGCCGTCGCGTGAGAAATACACGTCGCCGCCCGCGCGCGGGGCGGCGCTTTCGCTCCCGTCAGGGGCGGACCAATCGAGGTCCGGCAGCGGCGGCAGGCGTGGCGTCACGCGACCAAAGCGCAGACGCGGCCGCGAAGTTCAACCGCCCGCGCGCACGCGCCGCACCCGCGCCCCGCACAAATTCGACACCACGCCGGAGACGCCCGCGCGCTGCATCGCGTCGGCGGCCTTGCGCATGTCCCAGTTCGGGACGCGCAGGACGCGCTCCTCCGCGACGGCGGTTTTCAAGCGTTTCGCCGAATGTTCGAGATGCGCGACCGAGCCCGACCGGTCGACCACTTGCGCTTTTTTGCCGTCTTTGGCCGCCGCTTTCAGCCGCCGCCGCCGCGCCAGGGGCGGCTCCACGAACGCGTCCTCGATCATGTCGTAGGCGCGCGTATGCCATGTTCGCGATCGTCTCATGCCGCCTCTCCGGGTTGCATCAAGACCCCACTCGCCCTGTGGATACATGTGTTCGCAGGCGCCGCCAAGCGGGGCGCGCGGTTTGACGCCCGCGCCGCGCCTCACGTAAAGCAGCGCCGGTTTTCGCCGGCGCGCGCAGCGCCACGCCGATGCGGTCTGGAGCGATCATGGGGTTCAAGTGCGGCATCGTCGGGCTGCCGAACGTCGGCAAGTCGACGCTTTTCAATGCGCTGACGCGGACCGCCGCGGCGCAGGCGGCGAATTATCCGTTCTGCACTATCGAGCCGAATGTCGGCGACGTGGCGATGCCGGAGCCGCGCCTCAAGACGCTCGCCGAGATCGCCAAATCGAAGGAGATCATCCCCACGCGGATGAATTTCGTCGACATCGCGGGTCTTGTGCGCGGCGCGTCGAAGGGCGAAGGCCTCGGCAACGCCTTTCTCGCCAATATCCGCGAGACCGACGCGATCGTCTATGTGCTGCGCTGCTTCGAGAACGACGACGTGACGCACGTCGAAGGGCGCGTCGATCCCATCGCCGATCTCGAAACCGTCGAAACGGAATTGATGCTCGCCGATCTGGAAAGCCTGGAGAAGCGCGTCGCCAATCTCGAGAAGAAGGCCAAGGGCGGCGACAAGGACGCAAAGCTCACGCTCGATCTCGTGCTGCGCGCGAAAGCGCTGTTGGAGGACGGCAAGCCCGCGCGCCTCACGGCGATCGCGGCTGAGGAACGCAAGGCGTTCGACATGCTGCAATTGCTGACCGCCAAGCCCGTGATGTTCGTGTGCAATGTCGACGAGGGCGCCGCAGCGACCGGCAACGCCCACAGCGCTCGCGTCGCGGCGCGCGCGGCGCAGGAAGGCGCGGCCTGCGTGGTGATCTGCGCGCAGATGGAGGCCGAACTCGCCGCGCTCGACGAGGCCGAACAGGCCGAATATCTCGCCGCCGCCGGCCTCGACGAACCGGGCCTCACCAAGCTCATTCACGCCGGCTACGATCTGCTCGGCCTGCAAACCTATTTCACCGTCGGCCCCAAGGAAGCCCGCGCCTGGACCATCCATAAAGGCGACACCGCCCCGCAGGCCGCCGGCGTGATCCATACGGATTTCGAGAAGGGCTTCATCCGCGCCGAAACCATCGCCTATGACGATTTCGTCCAGTACAAGGGCGAACACGGCGCCAAGGAAGCCGGCAAAATGCGCCTTGAAGGCAAAGACTATATCGTGCGCGACGGCGACGTGATGCATTTCCGCTTCAGCGGGTGATGTGGGCTGCGCGATTGAGAGAATCGCGTAGGCAAGATGTGTTCTTGCTCACCGCTTGGAATTCCGCACGCCCCCTCAGTCCGCTTCGCGGCCAGCTCCCCCGTGAACGGGGGAGCAAACCCATGTTCTCTTCCCCCGCTCGCGGGGGAAGTGGCCGGCGAAGCCGGACGAAGGGGGCGCTTGGGGTTTCTTCCTTCACCTTCCACGCGTTTCGCGCGCTGCGACGGCGTTCGATTGCTTCACCGCGGCCGGAAATAAATCTGCGAGGCGCCGTAATCGATCGCCAGCGCGCCGCAGGTGGACAGCACATCCATGCCGAGCAGCAGCGTCGGCTCCTCGCGCAGACGCCAGACGTCGAACACGTGCAGGTCGGCGATGAGGGCTGGAAACGCGGTCGCGCTGATGTCGCCCAGGCGCATGCGCTGCACCACGAGCGCTTCGGTGATGAAGATGTTCGGCCCGAACGCCGCGCCCACCACCTGGTGGCGCTCCACGGTGGTCTGGCGCACCTGCGCCAGCGCGCGCGTGAACATCGTGTTGCCGAAGCTGTGGCTGGCGCCGGTGTCGATGATGACATTGACGCGCACGCCGTCGAGCGCCGCGCGCGTCACCACCAATTGGCCGAGCCGCACGCGCGCGGGAACGCCCGTCCAGTCGCGGCCCGGCGGGCGGCGCGAGGCGCGCGCGATCT
>CAZMRN010000345.1:0-2888 GCA_964568575.1 uncultured Caulobacteraceae bacterium | reverse complement strand
AGCGTGACGCCGCGCGCCGCGGCGGCGGCCGCGACTAGCGCGAAATCGGGCGCCTCGAGCGAGGGCAATTCGCCCGGCGGCAGCGGCGCGCCGCGCCACGCCCGGCCAGTGAGATAGGCGATGCGCATTCCGCTAGGAGACGCGCTGGCGCCGTTCGGCGGCCGCGGCGCAAGCTTCAAGGCTTGGCGCCGCCTCGCCGGCGCGGCGCGGCCCGGGCTGAACCTCGCTGAGCCGCAGCACGTTGCGCGCATCGGCCGTGAACAAAAGCGCCAAAGCGCAGCCTTCAAGGCGATAGGTCAAGATCGCGCCCGCCCCGTCGCGCCGCGCGATGTCGGCATGGCCGAGACGTCGCTCGACCTCATCCAGGCTGGGCGCCTGCGCTGCGCCGGCCTGTGACAAAAACACGCTGAGCGCTTCTCGCGGGGCGGCTGGCGACGCCGCGCCGGCGACCGGACTCGGCGCAGCGGGCGCCGCTGTGGCGCAGGCCGCGAGGCTAAGGCTTGCAAAGAGCGCGAGTCCCAAGCCCACGCCGAGAGCGCGCCGGGCGCTTGCATCCTCGCCGCCGCTTCGCCTATTCGGCCCAGGCACCTTCCGAAAGATGATCAATGACGCCTCCCCATGACGTTGTCGCCGTCGGCAACGCGATTGTCGATATTCTCGCACAAGCCCCTGACGACTTTTTGGCGCAGCACGGCATCGTGCGCGGCGCGATGACGCTGATCGACGAAGCGCGCGCGGATTTTCTGACCGGCCTGTTTCCCGATCCCGTCTTCGCCGCCGGCGGCTCGGCCGCCAACAGCGTCACCGGCGTCGCCAGCCTGGGCGGCAGCGCGGCTTATATCGGCAAGGTCGCCGACGACGCGCTCGGCGCGCGCTTCGTTAAGGAATTCCGCGCCGGCGGTGTGGCGTTCGACAGCGCCGCGCGGCCGGGTCCGCCGTCGACGGCGCGCAGCATCATCGCCGTGTCGCCCGATGGGCAGCGCTCGATGAACACCTATCTCGGCGCGTCGACCCTGCTCGAACCTGCTGACGTCGATCCCGCCGTGATTCAATCCGGGGCGATCGTGTTTCTGGAAGGCTATCTGTTCGACCGCGACGAAGCGAAAGCCGCCTTCGTGCGGGCGGCGGAAATCGCCAAAGCGGCAGGCCGCAAGGTGGCGTTGACGACATCCGATGTGTTCTGCGTCGAACGCCACAGGGCGAGCTTTCGTCATCTCGTGGCGGGGCACATTGACATTCTGCTGGCCAATGAAGGCGAGTTGCTTTCGCTTTATGAAACAAAGTCGCTGAGCGACGCATTGGCGGCGGCGCGCGCGGATTGCCCAGTCGTCGCGGTCACGCGCTCGGCGCAAGGCTCGATCGTCGCCGACGCGGAAGGCGCACTCGAGATCGCCGCAGAGCCGGTGGCGCACGTCGTCGACACGACCGGCGCAGGCGATTTGTACGCCGCCGGTTTTTTGTTCGGCCTAGCACGCGGCCGCACGCTTGCGGACTGCGGCAGGCTCGGCGCGATCGCCGCCGCCGAAGTGATTTCCCACATGGGGCCGCGCCCGGAAACGCGTCTCGACGCGCTGGCGCGCGCCGCGGGACTTTAGCGTCAGAGCATGAAGCGGCTCAGATCGGCGTTGCGGGCGAGCGCGCCGATATGGGTCTGGACATAGGCCGCGTCGATCACGACGCGTTCGCCGGCGCGGTCCGGCGCGCTGAAGGCGATATCGTCCATCAGCCGCTCAAGCACCGTGTGCAGGCGACGCGCGCCGATGTTTTCAACCGACGCATTCACTTCGGCCGCGGCTTGGGCGATGGCGTCCAGCGCGTCGTCGGTGAAGTGCAGCGTCACGCCTTCCGTCTGCATCAGCGCCGCATATTGCTGCGTGAGGCTGGCTTCCGGCTCAACCAGGATTCGGCGAAAATCCTCCTGCCGCAGCGCCTGCAGCTCGACCCGGATCGGCAAACGCCCCTGCAGTTCGGGCAACAGATCCGACGGCTTCGACACATGGAATGCGCCTGAGGCGATGAACAGGATATGGTCCGTGCGCACGACGCCGCGCTTCGTGGTGACGCTGGCGCCTTCGATCAAAGGCAGCAGATCACGCTGGACGCCTTCGCGACTGACGTCGGCGCCGCCGCGTTCGGCGCGCGCCGCGATCTTGTCAATCTCGTCGATAAAGACAATGCCGTCCTCCGCTGCGCTCAACAGCGCATCCTTGGCGATGCTTTCCTCGTCGAGCAATCTGTCGCTTTCCTCGCGGATCAGCGGCTCGACCGCCTCGGCGACCGTCGTACGCACGCGCTTGCGCCGTGCGGGGAACGCCTTGCCGAGCAATTCCCCGAGATTGACCATGCCCGTCATCTGTCCGGGCTGTTCGAAATTCGGCAGCGCGGGCCCCGCCTCCTGCAGCTCGATCTCGATCTCGCTCGCATGCAGATCGCCCGCGCGGAGTTTCTTGCGGAAGCTTTCGCGCGTCGCGGCCGAAGCCCCCTGCCCGACCAGCGCATCCAGCAGGCGCTCTTCGGCCTGCGCGTCGGCGCGGGCGCGCACCTCTTTGCGGCGGCGCTCGCGCGTCATCTCATACGCGACTTCCACGAGGTCTCTGATGATCTGCTCGACGTCGCGGCCGACATAGCCGACTTCCGTAAAGCGCGTGGCTTCAACCTTGAGAAAAGGCGCCTCCGCGAGTTTCGCCAGGCGGCGTGCGATCTCAGTCTTGCCGACGCCCGTGGGGCCGATCATCAGGATGTTTTTCGGCGTCACCTCTTCGCGCAGTCCTGTCGGCAATTGCTTGCGCCGCCAGCGATTGCGCAGCGCGATCGCCACGGCGCGCTTGGCGCTCTCCTGGCCGATGATATAGCGGTCGAGTTCGGAAACGATCTCGCGCGGCGAATAG
>CAZMRN010000344.1:0-2891 GCA_964568575.1 uncultured Caulobacteraceae bacterium | reverse complement strand
CGCCTTGCCGGCGGCGTCGAGCGCGGCCGCGGGCTCGTCGAGCAGCCAGATCGGGCGCTGCGCGGTCAACAGCCGCGTGAGCGCCAGCCGCCGCGCTTGGCCCTGACTCAACACCCGCGCCGGCAGATCGGCGAACGCCGCCAACCCTACCCGGCTCAATGCATCGGCGACCGCGGCGCGGTTCCCGCCGTAAAGGTCTGCCCAGAAGCGCGCGTGCGCGGCGACGCTGAGGCTCGGCTTCAGGCCGTCGCGGTGGCCGAGATAATGCAGGCGCTCAGCGCGATCGGCCGGCGCCACTGCGCCCTCGGCCGGCCGCAGAAACCCTGCGAGCGCGCGCAGCAGGCTGGTTTTTCCAGCGCCGTTGGGGCCGGTGATCTCGATGACGTCCCCGGGGGCTGCGGAAAAGCGCAGGCCTGCGGCCAGCGCGCGCTCGCCGCGCACCAGCGCGAGATTTTCGACGGACAGCAGCGGCGTCATCCGGACACGGTGCTAGCCGCGCCCGGCGGGTTTGTGAACGCCGCGAAATCGCCGCAAGGGATAGGCTGGCTCCACGGCGGAGAAGGCGCGCATGCGGAACGCACTACTGGCCCTGGCGATGGTGGCGGCGGCGTGCGCGCCAGCTTCAGCGCCGCACGAGACCACGGCCGAAAGCGCCCCGGCGGACGCCATAATGATGGCTACCGCCGACCGCGCCGGCGGCGGCGGCGAAGAGGCGCGCGCCGCAGCGACGCCGCAACAAACGCTCTATCTCGCCTACGCCTACGGCATGACCTTGGAGACGCCCGCAGACCGCCTCATTGGCGTCATGGAGGGCCACGCCGCGGCCTGCCGCGAAGCGGGCCCGCAGGTGTGCCAGCTCATCAGCCTTAATCGCGAGGGCGATGCGGAGACGTATTTGAGCGGCGCACTTTCGCTGCGCGCCGAGCCGCAATGGCTCGCCCGCTTCATGGCCCGCATCGAAGCCGACGCCGACGCGGCGAACGGTCGGGTGCGGGCGAAATCGACGACCACGGAAGACCTGACGCGCGCCATCGTCGACACCGAAGCGCGGCTGCGCGCGATGACGACCCTGCGCGACCGTTTGCAATCGATCCTGGCGACGCGGCCGGGGCGCGTTGCGGATCTGCTCGAAGTCGAGCGCGAACTCGCCCGGGTGCAGGGGGAGATCGATTCCACCCAATCCAATCTCGCCGTGATGCGCGCGCGGGTGGACATGTCGGAGCTGGCGGTGCGCTACCAGTCGGCCCCGCGCCCGGTGACGGCCTCGACCCTCGAACCGCTGCGCCAAGCGTTAGCGGGGTTCTTGGGCAATCTGGTGCAGGGCTTGGCGGCGATCATCACGCTGCTTGCGATGGCGCTGCCTTGGGCGGCGGTGCTCGGGCTCCTGGCATGGGCGGGGCGTGCAGCCTGGCGGCGGCGCAAGGCGCGGCGCGCGTCCTGACCGGATTGCGCCGGCATGAGGGGTGTGCTACTGTAGGACTTTAAAGGGGCGCTCCATGCGATCCACCACCGCGAGAGACGCCAACCAGAACTTCTCCAAGCTCCTCGCCGAGGTCGAGCGTGGCGAGACCGTGCTCATCACCAAGAACGGGCGCACCGTGGCCGAGCTTCGCCCCCGCGCCGACGACCCGCGCGAGGACCCGGCATGGCGGGCGGCCTATGAGGAGATGCTGCGTCTTATGGAGGCGACGCCCGCCACGGGGTATCGGGTGGGCAAGATCACCAAGGAAGACAAGTACGGCGACAAGGCGTGATCCGCGCCGCGCTCGACAGCAATGTCCTTGTCTACGCCGAGCTGGAGCCCGAGAGCGACAAGGGCAAACACGCCCAGAGCCTCATCGCCCTCTGCGCCCCGCGGGGGGTTCTGGCGGTGCAAACGCTCCTTGAATTCGTCACCGTGGTTCGCCGGAAACGGCCGCAAAGTCTCGACAGCGCGCTCGCCAAAGCGCGCGCATGGGGCGGGGTGTTCGAGACCGCGCCGACCACATGGCGCATCGGCGAGTCGGCCCTGCGCCTGATGACCGAGCATCAGTTTCAGCTCTGGGATGCGGTGATCTGGACGGCCGTGAGAGAGGCCGGCGCCAGCGTGTTCTTCACCGAAGACCTGCAGGACGGTTTCGCCAGGGACGGCATGCGGGCGTGCAATCCGTTTGCGCGCGACGCCGCGGCGCTCCGATCTATCGTGGGCGCCTGAAACGGCGTCTGCAACGCAATTGCCATCGGCGGCGTAGAAGCATACATCTGTCTCGCCGCGCGCCGGTTCGATTCCGGATGGGGCGCTCCCCGCCGCGCCTGCGATTTCTTTCATCCAAAGAATGCAGGGGCCCACGCATGCCTTCTCTCGATTCGTTCAACTGCCGCTCAACCATTTCGGCGGGCGGCAAGAGCTACGCCTATTTCGATCTCGCCAAGGCGCAGGCCAACGGCCTGGGCGACGTCTCGCGCCTGCCCAATTCACTCAAGGTGCTGTTGGAGAATTTGCTGCGCACGGAAGACGGCGTCGCGGTGAAGAAGGCCGACATCGCGGCGATGGCCGCTTGGCTGACCAACAAGGGCGCAGCGGAGGTCGAGATCGCGTTCACGCCGGCGCGCGTGCTGATGCAGGATTTCACCGGCGTGCCGGCGGTGGTCGATCTGGCCGCCATGCGCGACGCCGCGCGCGCGCTGGGCGCCGATCCGCAGAAGGTCAATCCGCTCGTGCCGGTCGATCTCGTCAGCGCCCATTCGGTGATGGTCGCTCATTTCGGCGCCGCCAAAGCGTTCGAGAAGAACGTCGCGCTCGAATATGAGCGCAATCTCGAGCGCTATCAGTTTTTGCGCTGGGGCCAAAAGGCGTTCCGCAATTTCCGCGTCGTGCCGCCGGGCACCGGCATCTGCCACCAGGTGAACCT
>CAZMRN010000343.1:0-2915 GCA_964568575.1 uncultured Caulobacteraceae bacterium | reverse complement strand
CTTCGATCGCGACGGCACGCTCAATCACGACGACGGCTACACCCATCGCCCGGAGGACCTGCGCTGGACCGAGGGCGCCATCGAAGCGATCCGCGCGGTCAACGCCGCAGGCGCCCTGGCGATCGTGGCGACCAATCAATCCGGGCTCGGGCGCGGCCTTTATGACGAGGCGGCGATGCAGGCCTTCCATGCGGCGATGCAACGCGATCTCGCCGCCGCCGGCGCGCGCATCGATGCGTTCTATCACAGCCCCTATATCGGCGGGGCCGCCTCGGCGACGTTCGACTACGCCGACCATCCCGATCGAAAACCCAAGCCCGGCATGCTGTTGCGTGCGATCGCCGATCATCGGCTCGATCCCGCGCGCACGGTGATGATCGGCGACCGCAGCGACGACGTGGAGGCGGCGAAGGCCGCCGGCGTGCGCGGCGTACGCCATCAAGGCGGCAGCCTGCGCGACGCGCTCGCGCCAGCGCTGGACGCGATTACGCATGACCTCTGACGCCGCCGCGCAAGCGCGCTACACTGCGCACAGATCGGATCCCGCGCCATGCCTCTCAATCCCGTCGTTCAAGAAGTGACCGCGCGGATCGTCGCGCGCAGCCGCGATGCGCGCCGCGATTATCTCGAGATGATCGAGGCGGCGCGCAGCCGCCCGCCGCGCCAGACGCGCCTGTCTTGCGGCAACCTTGCGCACGGCTTCGCCGCAGCGCCGCTGGGCGACAAGCTGCGCCTCAAAAGCGGCGACGCCGTCAATGTCGGCATCGTCACCGCCTATAACGACATGCTCTCCGCCCATCAGCCGTTCGCAGGCTATCCCGATCAGATCAAGCAGGCCGCGCGCGCTTTGGGCGCAACTGCACAAGTCGCCGGCGGCGTGCCGGCGATGTGCGACGGCGTCACGCAAGGGCGGCCGGGCATGGATTTGTCGCTGTTCTCGCGCGACGTGATCGCGATGGCGACCGCGGTGGCGCTGTCGCACGACATGTTCGACGCTGCGCTCTGTCTCGGCACCTGCGACAAGATCGTTCCCGGCCTGATGATCGGCGCGCTCGCCTTCGGCCATCTGCCGATCCTGTTCGCACCGGCCGGTCCGATGCCGTCGGGCATTCCCAACAAGGACAAGGCGCGCGTGCGCGAATTGTTCGCGCGCGGCGAAGTTTCGCGCGAGACGCTGCTCGAAGCGGAGGCCGCCTCCTATCACACGGCAGGCACGTGCACATTTTACGGCACAGCCAATTCCAACCAGATGCTGATGGAGTTCATGGGCGTGCACGCGCCGGGCAGCGCGTTTCCCAATCCCGACACGCCGCTGCGCTGCGCCTTGACCGACGCCGCGGCTGCGCGTGCGATCGCCTTGGCGCGCAACGGGGAAACGCCGTTCGCGCACGTGATTGACGAACGCGCGATCGTGAACGGCATCGTCGGGCTGCACGCGACGGGCGGCTCAACCAATCATCTGCTGCACCTGCCCGCCATGGCGCGCGCCGCAGGCGTGATCGTCACGTGGGACGATTTCGACGCGCTGTCGCGCGTCACCCCGCTGTTGGCGCGCATCTATCCCAATGGCGGCGCCGACGTGAATCATTTCCACGCCGCCGGCGGGCTCGCCTTCCTCATCCGCGATCTCTTGCAGGCCGGGCTGTTGCATCCCGACGTGCGCACCAATGGCGAGGGCGGCTTGGCCGCCTACGCCAAGGAACCGTTTCTCGACGGCGAAACGCTCGCCTGGCGCGATCCGCCTGCGCGGTCGCTCGACGATGCGATCCTGCGCAGCACCGCCGATCCTTTCGCGCACGAAGGCGGCCTGAAAATGATGGTGGGCGATCTCGGCCGCGCGGTGATGAAGATTTCCGCCGTCGCGCCGGCGCATCGCGTCGTCACCGCGCCGGCGGCGGTGTTCGACGACCAGGATGCTTTCCTTGCGGCCTTCAAGGCCGGCGCGCTCGACCGCGACCTCGTCGCCGTCGTGCGCTTCCAAGGGCCGAAAGCCAACGGCATGCCGGAATTGCACAAGCTGACGCCGGCGCTCACGGCGCTGCAGAATGCGGGCCGGCGCGTGGCGCTGGTCACCGACGGGCGCATGTCGGGCGCATCGGGCCAGGTTCCAGCGGCGATCCATGTCACGCCGGAGGCGCTCGACGGCGGCCCGATCTCCCGCGTGTGCGACGGCGACGTGATCACCGTGGACGGCGAGCGCGGAACGATCGCCGTCCAGGTCGAGCCTGCGCTGTTCGCCGCGCGGCCGCCGGCGCAAGGCGCGCCCCCGCAGCGCGGCTATGGCCGGGAATTGTTCCGTAGTTTTAGAAACGCCGTCGGCGACGTCGAAAGCGGCGCCGCGCAATTCTGGTGAGGCCCATGCTGACCATTGACGAGGTGATGCGCGCCGGGGCCGTGATCCCGGTTCTTGTGATCGACGATGTCGCGCACGCCGCGCCGCTGGCGAACGCGCTCGTCGCCGGCGGCCTGCCGTGCCTGGAGGTGACGCTGCGCACGCCGCAAGCGCTCGACGCGATCCGCGAAATGCGCGCGATTCCAGGCGCGATCGTCGGCGCAGGCACCGTCTTGAACGCGCGCCAGTGCGACGACGCGGTCGCGGCCGGCGCGCACTTCGTCGTGTCGCCCGGCTTGACGGAGGACCTCGCCAAAGCCGCGCACGGCCGAATTGCGGGCTCGCCAGGCCATCACGCCGATCTCGGCTTCACGCGCTTCAAGTTCTTTCCCGCCGAAACCAGCGGCGGCGCCGCGGCGGTGAAGGCCTTCGCCGGCCCGTTCGCCGGCGTGCGCTTCTGCCCTACGGGCGGGGTGACGCCGGCGAACGCGGGCGGCTATTTCGCCGCCGGCAATGCGGCGTGCGTCGGGGGATCGTGGCTTGCGCCCAAGGACGCGCTGGCCGCGGGCGATTGGGCGCGCAT
>CAZMRN010000342.1:0-2916 GCA_964568575.1 uncultured Caulobacteraceae bacterium | reverse complement strand
TTCGCGCACTTGGACGCGACGACCGTGCTCAATCGCGCGATCTCGGAAAAGGGCATTTATCCCGCCGTCGATCCGCTCGACTCCACCTCGCGCATCCTCGACCCGAACGTGGTCGGCCAAGAGCATTACGACACGGCGCGCCGCGTGCAGGAAACGCTGCAGCGCTACAAGTCGCTGCAGGACATCATCGCCATCCTGGGCATGGATGAATTGTCGGAAGAAGACAAACTCACCGTCGCCCGCGCGCGCAAGATCGAGCGCTTCCTCTCCCAGCCGTTCCACGTCGCGGAAGCCTTCACCAACACGCCGGGCGTGCTGGTCGACATCAAGGAGACGGTGCGCGGCTTCAAGGGCCTCGTCGACGGCGCCTACGACCATCTGCCGGAGCCGGCCTTCTACATGGTCGGCACCATCGACGACGCGATCGCCAAGGCGCAACGCCTCGCGGCGGAAGCGGCCTGATCATGACGGCGCCCGGGCTCCGCGCGGCGCTTTGCGCAGCAGCGGCGCTCATGGCGGTTGCGCCCACGGCGCACGCGCAGGGCGTCACGGCGGAGGCGGTGGCCCAAGGCTTCGTCGAGGCGGTGCGCGTGTGCGTCGCCTCGCGCTTGAACGGCGCATCCATCGCCGATCTGCCTGAAGCGGACCGCGCGGGGCTGCGCCCGGGCGATCCATCCATGCGCGACCACATGGATGCGCGCGCCGATCAGCCGGTGTGGACCACCCAAAGCGGCGCCGGCATCGTGGCGATCGTCGAACATGCGCCGGCGCAGTGCAACGTCACGGCCTATGGCCCGCGCGTCGAGCCGGTGATGGCGCAGCTCGCGACCGCGCTGCAGACCGCGTATCCGGCCGTCGCGGTGGAGCCGCTCGAGCGCCGGCCCGACGCGCTGCTGCAGCGTTTCGCGCTGCCGGCGGACGGTGCGCGCGTCACCGTGTTGATCGACGGCGGCGAGCCTGGCATGCGCGGGCGCCGGTTCCGGTTTCCGCTGCTGATGGCGTTCGTGCAGCGGCGCGCAGACGCGCCCTGATGGCCGATGGTCCGCTCTCCAGGCTCGGCGCCATCTCGACGCGGCGCGCGCTGCGCCAATTTCAAGCCGCACGCGGCGACGATCTCGACGAAGGCTTCCAGCGCGACATCGAGATGCTGTGGCACAAGGATCTCGATCTCGCGGTGAAGGCCGGCGGTTTGCTGGCGTTCGACGGCCTGATCCTCGGCGCCGGCATCAACCCGCTGTCGGCGTCGCCCGGCGCGCCGATCAGTCTTGACGCCGCCACCGCGCCCGGGCCGGTCGCGCTCGTGGCGATCGGGGTGGCGCTGTTGTCGGCCGCCGCCGCGTTCTGCGTGCGCGCCGTGATGATCGGCGAGGACGTCGACGACAGCGGCCTCGACGGCGATCGCACGGCGCTCGTGCAGCGCATGCTTGCGGCCTATTGCGTCGCCATCGACGCGCAGGCCAAGCATCTGGCCCGCGCGTCGCAGCTCACCTATGCCGGCGGCGGCGTGATGGCCGTCGGCTTCCTCTGGTCGCTGGCGAGCAAATGGCTGTGACGGTCAGTTCGGTTTGCGCTTGATGACGTCGAGTTCCTCCGCCGCGGCGCGGTCGGCCTCGTCCCAGCCCACATCCTCGCCGCGCGCGAAATAGGCGCGGGCCTTGCGGCTGAGCGTGACCATCGTTTCGTCGAATGTGCCTGCGGCCATCGCCATGCGTTTGTCGTGCTTCAATCCGACCGCGTCGGCGTCGTCGAAATTCGCGAACTCCGCGCCAAGGAAGATGACCTGCCAGCCCTTTTTCTCGACGCGGTCGAGGGCGGCCTTCACATCCTGCTTCTTCAGTTCACGGCTCGCATTCTCCTGGCCGTCGGTCATCACGACGATCATCGCGCGATCCGGCGCGAGCGCTTCCGCGCGCGCGATGGTGCGGCCGATGGCGTCGTAGAGCGGCGTCATCCCGCGCGGCGTCGCCTCGGCGCTGGTGACGTCCGTCCAGGTCGCGGCGGGAACCGCGTCGCGCAGCACGTCGTATTGCAGCCCATTCTGGGCGTCGAACACCGCCAGCGTGACGTGAGCGTCGGCCGCGCCGTCGGCGGCGAGGCCGCGCGCATAGGCGTTCACGGACGACAAGGCCTCGTCCCAGATGGATTGCATCGAGCCGGTGCGGTCGAGCAGAACATAAGCATGCATGGCGGTCCTCCTGGGCTTAAGGAGGCTGGCACATGGGAACGCCGAAGCGCCCCCGCCAGTGAGCGGCAGGAAACAGTGAGCGCAGATCGAGGGGTATTGGCATGGCGATTCGTCCCATTGACGGGGGCGAGGGCGTCGTCTAGCCCGTGCGGCTCGCACAGATAAGGAACGCGTCGTGGCCGAGAAATTGTCGTTTGCGCTGGTCTCGCCGGAGCGCGAACTGTTCCACGGCCTGGTCGATCAGGTCGTCGTGCCGGGGACGGAAGGCGAGTTCGGCGTGCTGCCGCTGCATGCGCCGCTGATGTCCACCATCAAGCCTGGCGCGCTGCGCATCCTCGACGGCGGCGCCGAGCGGCGCATTTTCGTCAATGGCGGTTTCGCCGATGTAACGCCCGAGGGCCTCACCGTTCTGGCGGAGGACGCCGTCGATCTCGCCGACGTCGATGCCGCCAAGCTCGACCAGGATTTGCGCGACGCTGAAGAAGACGTGCGCGACGCCAAGGACGAGACCGCGCGCGATCGCCATGAGCGCGCGCTGGCGCGGCTGCGCGCCTTGAAGGCCGCGTTGACGCATTAGCGTCGGCGGCTGCGCGCGCCGATCGTTCCGCCGTGCATCCCCAGCTTCTTCCCGCACTCATCGGCGCGATCCTCGGCGCGCCGATCATCGCGCTCGCCGCGCTGCGCTTGCGCGCGCGCTGGCGCGGCATGCGTTCGGCGAAGCGCGCCCTGTT
>CAZMRN010000341.1:0-2917 GCA_964568575.1 uncultured Caulobacteraceae bacterium | reverse complement strand
GTGGCGAGCACATGCTCGACCTCGCTGGTGCCGATCCCGAACGCGAGCGCGCCGAACGCGCCGTGGGTGGAGGTGTGGCTGTCGCCGCACACGATGGTCATGCCCGGCTGGGTGCGCCCCTGCTCCGGCCCGACGACATGGACGATGCCGTTGCGCACGTCGCCCATCGGGAAATACTCGATCTTCGCATCGGCGACGTTGCGCTCCAGCGTGAGCAATTGCGTGCGCGCATCGGGATCGGCGACGGCCGCGGCGCCGGCGGCCTGGTTCTCGGTCGGCGTGTTGTGGTCGGCCACGGCGAGCGTGAGATCGGGCCGGCGGACCTTGCGCTTGGCCTGCGCCAGCCCGGCGAAGGCCTGCGGCGTGGTCACCTCATGGATCAGGTGCAGGTCGATATAGAGCAGCGCCGCGCCGTCAGGCTCCTGGGCGACGACGTGGGCGGCGAAGATTTTGTCGTAGAGGGTTTGGCCGGGCATGGGGGTGTTTAGCGGACCGCGCGCCGGGAGCAAACGCCCCTCAATCGCACCCATCCCGCGCGCCGCGGAACACCACGTCCGCGCCGTCGCGCGCGTTGATTTCGACGTGCAGGGCGGTTTCGCTGGCCCACACGGTCATGCGCTCCGGCGGATCGTCGGCGAGCGTCGGGAGCGTCACGTCGAGCGGCCAGCAGCGGTCTTCACGGGCGCCGCAGACCTGCCAGCCGGCGGGCGTCTCGGCGATCCGGTAGCGCGCGGTTTCCGGCGCTCCGGCGCCGGCGGGATAGCGTATCCATTCGCCGCGCCAGAATGCGCCGTCGGGGAACCAGCGCATCGTCAGCGTGTCGGCCCCGCGCCGCTCGATCCAGCAGCCGCGCAGCATGGAGAGGTCGGGCGCGGGCGCGCTTTGGCCCGCCGGAGCGCCTGCGCACCCCGCCAGGATCACCGCGAGAACCGCCCAGAGTTGCCCCGCTGCAGGCCTTACGCGATACTTCCCGAAACGGGAGGCGACCATGGCCGACGGCCACAGCTCAGATCGTGCGCAATTCCACGCCATGGCGGAGAGCACGCCGGACGATTGGGCCAAGATTGCGGCGTGCTCGGCCGGGTTCAATCGCGGCCTGGCGGACCGGGTGCTGGCGCACTTGAAGCTCCTCGACGGCGATTTCGGCGGTTTCGCGGTGGATCGGCTGACGCATTCGCTGCAATCGGCGACGCTGGCGCACCGCGACGGCATGGACGAGGAATATGTCGTGTGCGCGCTGCTGCACGACATCGGCGACACGCTCGGCTCGCTCAACCACGCCGATATCGGCGCCGCGATCCTCAAGCCCTTCGTGTCGGACGCCAATCATTGGATGCTGGAGCATCACGGCATCTTCCAGGGCTATTATTTCTTCCATCATTTGGGGCTCGACCGCGACCTGCGCGAGCAATTCCGCGGCCATCCGCATTTCGAATACACCGCCCGCTTCTGCCATCGCCATGACCAGAACGCGTTCGATCCGGCGTACGACACGATGCCGCTCGACGCCTTCGAACCGATGGTGCGCCGCGTGATGAGCGCGCCGAAACGGTCGATCTATCTGCGGAAAGAGGCCAGCGCGGCGTGAGCGCGCGCGTGTGACTGATACGCTGGTCCTGGCGCTTCTGGCGCTCGCGATATTCTGGTTTTGGGCCAGCACGCGCCAATTCTTGATTCTTATCCGCCTCGTGCTGCTGCTGTTAGGCGCGACATGCGTGGGACTCGCCGTCGATCGCTTTGCAGCGGCGCACCCGGAGATTCTCGCGCTGGCGATCGCGTCGATCCGCGCGGCAAAATACCCGATCCTATGGGCCTTAAGTGGCAACATCGATGTCGTCGACGCCGCCCTTTCGCAATTCGCGATCGTCGTTGGCGTCATGGTCACGGCACTAGGCTTCGTCGCGCTGATCGCACTGACGCCGGGTGAACGCGTAGAGCGCGTGGTGCGTACGCTGCTTTACGGCCTTGTCGGCGCCATGGTCGGCGGCGTGCTGGCGTTATCGCTCGTCGCGATCGGATTTGGCGGCGCGGTGAAGCGTCAGGTATATGTGCAGTTGTTCAATAATCAGACGATGGGCAGCGACGCTGAAGTCATCGACGGCGACACGTTGCGCATGGGCGACGTGTCTTTGCGCATTGTGGGAATTGACGCGCCGGAGGGCCGGCAAACATGCTGGCGAGGGGGCGATCGGCAATTCTGTGGCGAGGCGTCGCGCGAAGCGGTCGACGCGATTCTGCACAATACGTTCGTGGTTTGCGCCGGCGCGGGGTTCGCCCAAAACAGCGCAATCTGGATTCCCAACCACGAAGTCCTGCGGGAAGACGAGGGCCTCAGCGAGAGTTTCGGTCGTCCGCTGGTGTCCTGTCGTGTCTATCCATTGGTCGGCGCATCTTTTGATCTAGGCGAACGAATCGTCAGGGACGGAGTTGCTGACATCTATCGCGGAACCGATGGCGCCATCGAATCCCCAAAAGGCAAGGGTTTATACATGTCCGGCCAATGGCGGCTCGGCTGCACCCTGAAGCCATCGGTGTGGCGTCGCGACGCTGAGGCGCGGCGCGCCTTTGAAAGCGGCGACTTTTCCGGCATCGACGCCGATGCATTCATGTCGAGTGCGGATTGCGTTGCGGATCAACATGGACCCCGGATCGCGCCTGCGGCGCGTCCGGGGTGATGGGAGACATGGCGCGACATCGCCGCTCTGCCCCAGCGCAGGCCGGGGCCGAGCGGGAGCGTTGCGGTAGGGTGAAATCTACTATCGCAAAACGTGGCGGGCGGGCGCTAAAGCGCCACCTCCCCCACGCGCTCCAATTCCACCGGGCCGGTCATGCGGACGCGGTCGTCGGCAGCGCGCCAGTCGATCTCGAGCACGCCGCCGTCGACCGTCACCGTACACGCCCGATCGACGAGGCCGCG
>CAZMRN010000340.1:0-2930 GCA_964568575.1 uncultured Caulobacteraceae bacterium | reverse complement strand
GAGCCCATGGCGCTCGCGCGGATCGGGTCGGCGGCGGCCGATTGCATCGCGCGCGCGGTCGCGCGCGGCGTCTACGCGGCGACGCAAACCACCGGGCAGCCGACCTGGCGATCGCTATTTTCACAAAAATAAAACCATAACGCTTGGCGGCGGCGTTAAGCATCGCCGTTTACTTGTCCCGCGCATGACATATCGCGAGTTCGACGTGCGCAATCGGATGGTCGGCGCTTCGCTGCAGCGCGACGCGTTGTGCGCGGCGGCGGCCGTGGGGCTTGCGCTTCTGGGCTTGTGGACCGCGATCGCGCTGCCGGCGCCGCCGCAACTGTTTCCCCAACAAGACAAGCTCGAACACTTCCTCGCCTTCGGCGCGCTCGCCGCGCTCGTCTCCGCGCATGCGCGGCGCATGGCGGGCCGGTTGGCGGCGGTCGGCGCGCTGACGCTGATCGTCGAGATCGGCCAGGCCGCGCTGACGACGACGCGTCAGGCCTCGTGGCCGGATGTCTTTGCGGGCCTGCTCGGCGTGCTTGTCGCTGCGGCCGCGATCCAGCTCTGGCGCGAAGTGCGGAAGCTTGCGGCGCCCTCCGTTCTGCGCGCGGCGTGACGCTTACGGCGTAAGCCCAGCGCGTGCAGCTTCGCGCTCGCGCTGCAGCACATTGGCCTTGCGCCGTTCGATCAGCAGCCGAAACACCGCGTCGCGCGGCGCAAAGGCGACGCACTCTGTCGTCTGTTCAGGGCTTGCGGCCATCGCCAACCACAACGCCCGCGGATCGCTGTCGACCGCGTCCAGCGCGCCCACGCTTTGCGCCACGCGCACGCGCGCGCACGCGCTATCGGCGTC
This sequence comes from uncultured Caulobacteraceae bacterium, assembly GCA_964568575.1. Taxonomy (GTDB): domain Bacteria; phylum Pseudomonadota; class Alphaproteobacteria; order Caulobacterales; family Aquidulcibacteraceae; genus RI-43. The sequence goes on along the minus strand of CAZMRN010000340.1, from coordinate 2,092 downwards.
GAGCATTTTCGCCGCGCGCCAGGATCGGTCGAGGCAGACGTCGGGCGCGCACAAGGAATGCGCATCCGGCCCGAGTGCGGCCATGCGCGCCCACGCGATCGGCTGCACCGGCGACAGACGCAGGCCGCGCGCCGCCGCGCGCGCGCTTTCGGCTTCATGAGCGCTGCGGTTCGCCGGCGATTGCGCCTGCAAAGCGGCGATCCAGGAGGCCGCCTCGATGGCGCCGGCGTGCCACAAGAGCGGTTGCGACCAGGCCTGCGCAAGCACGTCCCGCGCATGGGCATAAGCGCGCGCCCGCGCGTTTTCATCGGCCGCATCGCGCGCAACCGCGCCGAGCGCCAGCGCCTGGCGCGTCGTCGACGCCGCATCGAACGCGAGCGCTGCGAACAACGCCATCACGCCCGCCAGCGCCGCAAGCAGCAATCGCGCCACGCCGGCTCAGATCGTCAACGGCGCCGCAGCGCCGCCGATCGCGATCGCCATCTGCGGAAACACAGGCGCCAGCGCGCCCTGGAACGAAGCGTCGCGCGCCCAATCGGGCACCACCGGCGCGACATCGACGCGCCGCACTTTGCGTTCGCGCGGCTTGGCGCGCAGCGCCATGTCGTGCACGAAGGGCAGCGCCGAACCGCCGCCGGCCAGCACGATGCCGATGCGGTCGCGCCCATCGGCCGCCGCGCGCTTGGCGAGCGCGTCGAGGCTGGCCTGGAACACTGCGTTCAAATCCTTGTGGAACGCCTTGAACAATCCGTCGGATTGCACGTCCTTCAAGGAGACGCGCAGCACCTTGCCTTCGAATTGCGCTTCTCCGGTCTGGCCGGCGAAAATATCCTGCTTCAGACGCCGCGCGCGGCGGCGCAGATTGCGCCACAGCTTCTTGCGCAGCGCGCGCGGCGCCTTCTGATCGGCGCGGTCCATGAACATGGCGACGATAATTTTGTCGAGTTCGTCGCACGCCAGGTGCGAGGTGCGGCGTGCGGCATCGATTTCAACCGCGCCGGGCGCGAAGGCGGCGATGTCGGTTGTGCCCGCCCCCATGTCGAACACCATGACGTGCTCGGGCGCATCGCGGCCGGAATAGACGTGGCACGCCGCCGCCGCCTGGGCCTCGAACACGCCCGCTTCGATGCGCGCGGCGCCGGGCCGCTTGACGGCGTCGGTCAAGGCCGCGCTGGCGTCCGCCATCGACACGCCGTCGAGCGCGAACATCGCGTCGCCCAGCGCGCCGCGCACCGCATCGGCTTCGTTGAGCACGCGCTGCATGAAGGCCGCATCCACCACGGGCGCCTTCCACAAGGGATGTGTGTAGCGGCGCGGACAGCCGCTCGCCGCATTCGGCGCATCCGCGACGCCGGCGAGCGCGCGATCGGTCAGCGCCAGGAGATAGGCGCTATAGAGCACCAGCGCGTCGCGCTGCCGGAACGCGGAGCTTTCGTCGATGCTGCGCGGCAGGTTCATCGCCAGCGCGACGTCATAGTCGCGCGCGCTGAGGAAGGTCTTGAACGACAAAAGCGGTTCGGAGGTGACCGCCGCATCTTCGGACGCTTCGAGCGCGGCGGCGCCGAAGCGCACGCGGCCGTCGTGGAACAACAGCGCCGAGGGCGCGAGCCCGCCATCGTCGCTCAAGGCCAGCGGACGCACCGTCGCGCTCGACGGCGCGCCGCCGAAGCCGACGCGGCACAGGCTCGCCTTCGAGGCGGCGGTGCCGAAATCGATGCAGACGCGCCAGGCTTCGCCATAGCTGGAGAAGTCGGGAGCGTTGAGATCGGCGGAGCGCGGTGTGCGTCCGCCGTCGCCGTTGGAACTCGGATGCGTCACGAGCGCTCCCTCAAGCCTGCGTGGTGAGAGTTTTTTAACCTGTGCGGCGCGGAGCGCTAGTGCCGCGATGCGCAAGGTCGCGCATCGTTTGCGCGCCCAAGAAAGCGCTGATTTGTCAAGGCGTCTTGAGCTTTTTTTCATCCGTTTCCCGTAGCCTGCGGCAAAGGCTCGGAAAAACGGCCATGTGGGCGTGTCTCAAAGTTCTGTGCGTCGCTGCGGCGGCGGTGTGCGCGGCCAGCTGCGCGGCGTCGGGCGCTGCGCGCGAGGCAGCGCC
>CAZMRN010000339.1:0-2930 GCA_964568575.1 uncultured Caulobacteraceae bacterium | reverse complement strand
TGGGTGCGCTTCGAACCCGAGGGCGTGCTCGGCGGCCCGCACGACAGCGACCTGTTCTTCGTCGATCTCATCGTGTGGCCGGGCGGCGCGCGGCGCATCCTGTTGCAGACGGACGGTCACGCGCGCTGGTTTCGCGCAGCCGGGCTCAGGCCGTGAGGCGGCCGAACTGGAAATAGGAATCCCAGGCAGCGTCCAGCCGCGCCAGCGCCTCCGCGATCGGCGCGGCGCGCAGGGTTTCGCCTTCGGCGGTCACCAGGCCAAGACGTTCAAGCTTCGCCAGCGCGTCGCCGATCTCGAAATCGACGTCGAGGCGCATGGCCTCGCGCAGAAAGGCCTCGATGGCGCGATCCAGCTCGGGTTTCGTCAGGCCGTTTTCGGCGCGACGCAGCAGGGCGTAGGCGAGGATCGCTTCCTTTGCGTCCTGTTCTTCGCCGGCGCCAATGAGCGCGTCGAGCACGCCGGCATTGTTTGCGACGTTTCGGAAATACACCGTGTCGGACAATTGCTTCTGATATTTCAGCGTCTGGCGTTCATATTTCATCCATTGCCGCATCACGAAAGCGCCGACCGCGACGAGGCCTGAAATCGCCGCCAGCGCCTGCTTCAACTGGCTCTCCTCGATCGCGCCGCGCATGCCGAGATACGCCGCGATCACCGCGAAAAGCACCGTGACGGCCGGCGCGATCTGAAGCGCGACAGGGATGCCGCCGGCCAAAGCGGGCACCGCCAGGAACACCTGATCGCGCGGGCGCATCGTGGGCTTGGCGCCGGGATGCAGCGTGATGAGCTCGGCGCGCGCCACATGGCGGAAATGCTTCACCAGCGCAGCGCCGGGCCGGATGCCGCGGCGCATGTCCTCGAAGGCGCGGCGATCGCGGCGGGCGATCTCGCTTTGCGGCTTGAACGCCACGACGACGATCACGTCGCTCAAAATGTCGGCCTCGATCTCGCGCGTGCGCAGGCCGAGCAGTCGCCGTTGCGTCAGACGCTGACTGTGCGCGCCGCGCACGAAAAAGCGGATGCGGCGGATGCCGGCGTCGCTGGCGCGGATGCGCAGATCGGTGGTGAGTTTCGCTGCGCCGCGCGCATCGATGGCGGCTGCGTCGATCTCGGTGAAATTCGCCCGCAAGAGCGCGCCGGTCAGCGCCTCTTCGAACGCGGCGAAGGCGCCCGCCGGCGCTTCGCTGCGGGCGTCGGGATCGAGCGGCGCATAGAGCGCGCGCAGGCGCTCCATGTCGGCATAGGCCTCGTAATGCATCACGGCGGCGATGACGCGCGCCAGATCCGGCAGCCGCGCAGCGGTTTCGCCGTCCCAGCCCGGCAGCGCGGACAACGCCTCCAGGATCGCTGCGCGTGATGCGGGGATATAGGCGTCCTTGGCGGCGCTCGGGGCGGCGGATGCGGTCATGCGCATCGCATAGCAAGGCGCCGCGCCCCTGCGCCATCGCGCGCGCGCAGCAGGCGACCGGCTTGCGTCGGCGCCGCCGGGAGGCGATCATCGCGCAGCGAAGGAGCGATGGATGCGACGGTTTCTGGGCGCGATGGCCGCGGCATGGGCGTGTTTGGCCGCCCTCGGGCCGGTCGCGACCGCGCAGCCCCAGGCGGATCCGTTTCGCGGCCAATACGCATCGATCGAAATCACCCTCGCGCCGCGCGCGGCCGAGCGTCAGGCCGCAGCGCTTGATGAGGCTCTGGATGCGCTTCAGCCGCAGCGGCGCGGCGTGACCGACGTCTATGTCCTGGCGGCCGGCTTCTGGAGCGATCCGGTCTTCGAAAGCGAGGCCAGCCAGGCGGCCGACATTCTGCGCCAGCGCCTCGGCGCAGACGGGCGCACCATCGTTTTGTCGCAAGGCGGCGGCGTGGGCGACCCGCGCTTTCCCGCCGCCACGCCGTTCAACGTCTCCGCCGCGATGGGCCGCATCGGGCGCCTGATCGATCCGGAGGAAGATCTCGTCGTGATCTTCTTCACCTCGCACGGCAGCCCGGACGGCTCGATCGCGATCCGCGACCAGAGCCGCTTGAGCGCGGCGCTGCGTCCGGTCCATTTGCGCGACGCGCTGAACGACGCGGGCATCCGCAACCGCGTGGTCATCGTGTCGGCGTGCTTTTCCGGCGCGTTCGTTGCGCCGCTGATCGACGAACGCACGATCGTGCTGACCGCGGCCGCGCCGGACCGCTCATCTTTCGGCTGCCAGCCGGAAAATGAATGGACCTATTTCGGCGACGCCTATTTCAACAATGCGCTGCGCAACGGGGCGCCGCTGGTGCAGGCCTTCGACGAGGCGCGCACGCAGATCGCGCAATGGGAGCGCGAGCGCGGCATGGCGCCGCCGTCGAATCCCCAGCGTCATGTCGGCGCGCGCGCGCACGATCTGGTGCGCCGCGCCGAGACCGCCGCGCGCGCACGTTAGAGAACGCTCCAAGCCGGGCGTTCAAGCTTCGATAACGCTCCGGCGCGAAGGTGCGGACCATGACGATGCGGCTTATCCTGGGCGTCGATCCCGGGCTCAACAAATGCGGCTGGGGCGTGATTGCGGCGGAAGGCTCGCGCATGACGCACGTGGCGCATGGCGTATTGACCCCGGCGTCGGACGCAAGCCTGGCCGCGCGTTTGGCCGAATTGGCGCATCTTTTGGAGGCCGTGGTCGCCGCGCAACAGCCGCACGAGGTCGCCGTCGAGGAAACCTATGTCAACGTCAATGCGCGCGCGGCGCTGACGCTCGGCCAGGCGCGCGGCGTGGCGCTGGCGAGCTGCGCGCGCGCTGGACTTCCCGTCGCGGAATACGCGCCCGCGACAATCAAGAAAGCGCTGGTCGGCAACGGCCAGGCCGAGAAGGATCAGGTCGCGTTCATGGTGCGGCGCCTGTTGCCGACCGCTGGCGCGGTGGCGGCCGACGCCGCCGACGCGCTGGCCTGCGCGATCTGCCACG
>CAZMRN010000338.1:0-2935 GCA_964568575.1 uncultured Caulobacteraceae bacterium | reverse complement strand
AGCGCCAGCAGGCAAGCGAGCCGCCCGCGCAGCGACGCGAGCGACAATTCCTTCGGCCACAGCGCCGGTACGCGCAGGCCGAGCGCGCGCGCGCCCGCCGTCTCTTGGGTCGTCACCAGGCGCCCGTGAGCGCGCCTTGCGGCAGAACCGCGTCGTCGGCCCCGCCGAACGCGGCGTCGGGATCGAGGCCGAGCGCTTCGGCCAGTTTGCCCCGCGCGCGATTGACGCGGCTTTTCACGGTGCCGACCGCGCAGCCGCAAATCTCGGCCGCCTCTTCATAAGACATCCCCGCCGCGCCGATCAGCGTCAGCACTTCGCGGTGATCGTCGCTCAGCTGCGCGAAGGCGGCGTGAAAATCCTGCAGATCGAGCGCGCTGTTCTGGCGCGGCGGATCGGCGAGGCGATCGGCATGCTCGCCCTCGGCGTCCTCGACCTCGCGCCGGCGCTTGCGCAGATCGGAATAGTGCGTGTTGCGCAGGATGGTGAACATCCAGGCGCGCAGATTGCTGTCGGGATCGAAGCGATCGAGATTGGCGAGCGCCTTGACCAGCGCATCCTGGACGAGATCGTCGGCGCGGGCGGGATTGGGGCACAGCGAGCGCGCGAAGGCGCGCAGGCTGGGCATCAGCGCGATCAAATCGGCCTTGATGCGGCGCTTGACGGCGGCGGCGGCGGGCGGGGCGGCGCGCTCAGTCATGGCCGGCGTCCTCGGCCTCGTCGTCCAACGCGGCCAGCAGCTGCATGAGATCGTCGGGGATCGGCTCGGCCGCGACAGCGTCATAGGCGCGCTTGAGCGTCCGGGTGATCGGGTCGTCCCCCTCGGCGCCGGCGGGCGTGAACTCGGAGGGACGGTCGCCGCCGCCCTCGCGGCCGCCGGGCGGATCGGCGTTCATCGCGTCTTGCTCCAGGCTTGCGTGGTCGCTTGTCATGGCAATCTGGCCCCGGCCGGCGGTGAAACTCAAGTCATGTTACGCGCCGAGGCCGCGATGGTTCCCTGCGCCTGGGAACTTTTGCGCGGCGGCGGCGTTCACCGCCGACGGGATGGAGCGCCGACGCCGCGGCGCTTCGGAGAGACGTGGGAGAAACGCATGAGCCTGTCGCAGACCCTGGCCCCCCACCTGCCCTTTTTGCGCCGCTATGCGCGGGCGCTGACCGGCGCCCAGCGCAGCGGCGATTCCTATGTCGCAGCGACGCTCCAGGCCATCATCGAGGACCGCAGCGTCTTCAACGCGGGACTGCCGCCGCGGGTTGCGCTTTACAAGGTGTTCCACGCCATCTGGTCAAGTTCTAACCGGACAGAGGTCGACGCCGCGCCCGCGGGTCTTGAGGCGAAGGCGCATGAGCGGCTGAGCGCGCTGCCGCCGCTGCACCGCCAGGCGCTGTTGTTGTCCACCATCGAAGGGTTCACCACCGACGAAGTGGCCCATATCATCGGCGCGCCGTGGCGCGAGGTCACCGCGCTCGTGGGCGACGCGCGCGAAGAGATCGCCCGCCAGACGCGCGCGCGCGTGCTCATCATCGAGGACGAAACGCTGATCGCGCTCGATTTGTCCGACATCGTGACGCGCCTCGGCCACGAAGTCGTCGCCACCGCCGACACCGCCGCGAAAGCGGTCGCTGCGGCGGCGCGGCTGAAGCCCGACCTCGTGCTCGCCGACATCCAACTCGCCGACGGCTCCTCCGGCATCGATGCGGTGAATGAAATTCTTCAACAGCTCAGCGCGCCGGTGATCTTCATCACCGCCTTCCCCGATCGTCTGCTGACCGGCGAGCGCCCGGAGCCGACCTTCCTCATCTCCAAGCCGTATCTGGAAGAGACCGTGCAGGCGGCGGTGAGCCAGGCGCTGTTTTTCGAAAGCTCGCAACACGCCGCCTAGAGCGTGATAGCCAAAAGTGGAAACCGGTTTTGGCGGCCATCACGCTCTCATTCCCAATTTTAGAGCCGGATTCACGTCCGAGATTGAATCAATCTCCGACGTGAATCAGGCCCTAGGCGCGCGGCGGGCGAAACTTTCGCATCTCCTGCACGTTGTCTGATCGGCGCGCAGCGCCGCACAGCATCAGTTCAGGAGACGCACCCATGCGCACCGCATCGAAACTTCCAGCTTTCGTTCCCGCCCTCGCCGCGCTGGCGGCGCTGTTTGCGGCGGGCTGCAGCACCATCGCCGGCGCAGGCGAAGATTTATCGAGCGCCGGCGAAATCGTGACCGAAACCGCCGAACAAGTCGAAGACGATCTCGAGGATTGAGGCCGGCGCGGGCCCGGTGTTGTCGCGCAAGACTGCGCGCGCCGCACAGAGCAGGAGATGATCATGCCGATGACGCACACCGATCTTGACGAAGACGCGATCGAGCGCACCCCCACCGAGGCGCGCCAAGGCATGATCAGCGGACATGTGTTGACCATTCTCGTGGTCTCGACGGTGCTGGCGGCCGGGTGCATGCTGGCGTTCGTCGTCGGCGATTGGGCCGGGCCGGTGCGCGCGCCGCCGTTTCCTTGAGGCGCGCCGCGATCAAGGCGCCATGCGCATCATTCACATCAGCGACGTGCACATCGGCGACGCGGACGCAGACCTGCTGGAGGCCGCGGTCGCAGCGATCGCTGCGCGTGCGCCCGATGTGGTCGCGCTGTCTGGCGATGTGACGCAATCGGGCCGCGCGCGGGAGTTTTCCGCAGCGGCGCAGTTTCTGCGCCGGCTGCCCGCGCCGGTGGTTGCGACCCCTGGCAATCACGACGCGCCGGTGTTTCACCCGCTGTTGCGCATGATCGATCCCTACGGCCGCTTCAAGGCGCTGCCGGCGTCGCCGACATGGGATGCGCCGGACGCGACGGGCGCGGTGCGCCAGGTCGCGACCGCGCGCGCGATTCAGACCCGGCGCGACTGGTCGCAGGGCGCCTATGATTTGACGACGCTGCGCGACGCGCTTTCGGCCCC
>CAZMRN010000337.1:0-2946 GCA_964568575.1 uncultured Caulobacteraceae bacterium | reverse complement strand
GATCGTCTCCAAACGGAACCGTCATCAGACTGCGTTGGACCGGCGCTAAGACGCAGGCCAATCGATTCTCGGGGAGCCCGCCATGTTGACCACGCGCCGCAGCCTGCTCATCGCCGCCTCGCTGTCGGCGGCGCCGACCGCCGCCTGGGCGCAATCGCTGCCGCGCGGCGGCTTCACCCACGGCGTGGCGTCAGGCGATCCCACGCAAACGAACGTGATCCTGTGGACGCGGTTCGTCCCCAGCGGCGGCGGCGATGCGCGCATCGCGTGGGAGATTTCGGAAGACGAAAACTTTCGCCGAACAGCGCGCCGCGGTCGCGCGGTCGCGTCGCCGGCGCGCGATTATTGCGTCAAGGTGGATGTCGGCGGCCTGCAGCCCGGCCGGCGCTATTTCTACCGCTTCCTGAGCGGCGCCGACCCCTCCCCCACCGGCCGCACCATGACGGCGCCGCGCGCCGGGACGGCGCAGATGACGTTCGCGCTGTTCTCGTGCTCCAATCTGCCGTTCGGCTATTTCCACGCCTATGGCGACGCGGCGCAAGACGAAGCGATCGATCTCGCGGTTCACACCGGCGATTACATCTACGAATACCAGCGCGGCGTGTACCCCGCCGCCAATCAGGTCATTGCCGGCCGCGTCATCGAGCCGGAGGGCGAGATCGTCCGCCTTGGCGATTATCATCAGCGCTACCAATCCTACCATCTCGATCCGGACCTGCAGGAATTGCGGCGCCTCAAGCCGCTGATGGCGGTGTGGGACGATCACGAGCTGACCAACGACGCCTGGCGCGACGGCGCGCAAAACCATCAAGAGGACGAAGGGACCTGGGCCGATCGCGTCGCCGCGGCGGCGGGCGCCTATTTCGATTGGATGCCGATCCGCCGGCCGGATCCCGCCGCGCCGCGCCTTTATCGCAGCACCGATTGGGGCGACCTCGCCCGCATCGTGATGCTCGACACGCGCCTGATCGGGCGCGACCGCCAGCTCGACGCCCGCTCGCTCGCGCCCATTCTGGCGCAAGGCGGCCCGCAGGCGATGCAGGCGATTCAGCAGTTTCAGGCGCAGCTCAACGATCCGAACCGCCAGCTGCTCGGCGCCGCGCAAGAGGCCTGGCTGCGCGATCAATTGGCCGGCTCCAAGCAGGCCGGCCAGCCCTGGCAGGTGCTGGTGCAGCAATTGGTCATCGGCGAACAATTCGCGCCGGCGGGCCTCGGCCGCTTCCTGCCGCCCGACGCCTCGCAATTCGTGCGCGCTTACGTGGCCGGCGGCGCGCAGCTGGCCCGGCTCGGCATGAGCTGGAACATGGATTCCTGGGGCGGCTATGTCGCCGCGCGCCAACGATTGTTGGACATGTGCGTCGCACAGGGCGCCAATGTGCTCGCCGTCGCCGGCGACAGCCACAACGCTTGGGCCAACAATCTGCCGGCGCCGGAGGGGGGCCGCCTCGCGGCGCTGGAATTCGCCGGCGGGTCGGTGACTTCGCCCGGACTTGAAAGCGCGCTCTCGCAAGCGCGGCCCGGCGAGCGCGAGAACGCGCTGACCGGCATGAACGAAAACCTCGCCTGGTGCGACCTCTCGCGGCGCGGCTACGCCGCCATCACGTTGACCCGCGGCGGAGCGAGCGCCGCATGGCGCGCCTTCGACGATGTGCGCACGCCCTCGCGCGCGGCGCCGATCGTCTCCCGCCTAACCGCCGAGACCAGCGCCGCCGCCGGTCCGAGCGGTTGGCGCGTGTCCTAGCTCGGAACGACATTCCCCGCTTTCGGGCGCCCGCCCCGTCGGTGCGACGGCCGGCGGGCGAATTCGTTTGCAATCTGTGACCGCCGAAACACGCTTCAGCGGAGACTTCATACTTATGTGCCAGGATGTGAAACCAAACCGGGGGCGGCGAGCGTCTAACCCACATGAGCAGGACGCATCTCTTCGCGCCGGATGAGCAAGAGCTCTCCGAGCATTATCCGAACCGTCACGAATGGACGGCGGATGGGATCGTTCACGCCTTCGGCATCTTTCTCGCCATCATCGGCGGCGGCGTGCTGTTCTTCATCGCCTGGGAGCGCGGCGGGCCGGCGCTGGCCACCACGGCGATGCTCTATGCGTTGTGCCTGATCGCGATGCTCGCCTGCTCGGCGGCGTACAACCTCACTCGGCCGTCAAAGGCCCGCCGCATCCTGCGCCGGCTCGACGAGGCGGCGATCTTTCTGCTGATCGCGGGCTCCTACACGCCTTTCACGGTGCAGCATTTCGACGGTTGGCACGCTTATGCGGTCACCGGCGCCGTGTGGGCGATCGCGCTGGCCGGCGTGTTCGGGAAGGTGTTCCTCGACAAGGTGCACGAAGTCGCCTGGTGCATCTTCTATGTGGCGTTCGGCTGGCTGTCGGTGCTGATCCTGCCGCCGATCTCCAGCGCGATGCCCTTCGTGGCGCTGGCGCTGTTGGCGGCCGGCGGGCTGATCTACACGTCCGGCGTTCTGGTGTTCCTGTCGCCCAAGGCGCCGTTCCGGCGCGCGATCTGGCACGGCTTCGTGCTCGTCGGCGCCGCACTTCATTATGGCGCGATCTTCCTGGATATCGCCCACGTCGCTTGATCCCCGTGGCCGTTGCGCCAGCGCATCGCCCCGGCCTCGCTGCAAGCGAGAACTAAGGGCTATGTTTCCCAAGATTTAGAACATGGACCCCGGATCAGGCTCCGCCTGTCCGGGGTGATGCATTATTTTGAACTGCGACGCTGGGGCTCTAACGGCCTGTTGCGCAGCCTCAGCCCTTTTTCTTGGCGGCCTTGCGCATCGCGTAGCGCAGATCGCGCGCGGCCTTTTGTTCGGCGGCTAGCACTTCCGCAGCCTCGATCGCGGCGAGGCGATCGATCTCGGCTTGGCGGGCGGCGGCTTCGGCGGCTTCCCGCTCCTGGCGCGCGCGCTCTTCGGCCTCGAGCTGCTTTTGCAGCT
>CAZMRN010000336.1:0-2975 GCA_964568575.1 uncultured Caulobacteraceae bacterium | reverse complement strand
CGGAGGCCCCGTCGCGCCCGCCCGCCTCAGCCGCCGCCAGAACGGCCACGCCGGGCGGCATGGGCCCAGGCGGCGGCGCATCGACCACCAACGTGTAGCGAAACCCACTGTCGCGCGCGGCCAGCGCGCTCACCAGGCTGCGCGTGAAGCGGCCATAGCCGCGATCATTGGTCCAGCAGGCGCCGTCTATGCCGACATGAATCGTCCCCGCCACCGCCCGCCTCCACGCTTGCGACGATCTTTAGGGCGCATCGGGGCGCGCTGGGAACCGATTTCGGCTGCGGCGACGGACCTTGCCTTTGCGCGCGGGCGCCGCAAAACACCTCCATGGCCGCGCCGCTTCGCATCATGCTCCTGTGCACCAAGTTCGGCGTCGGCGGCATCGCGCGCCATGCGCTGGAGCTGGGCGCATGGCTCAGCGCGCGCGGCCATGACGTAACCTATGCCGGCACGCCGGGCGCCTGGCGCGGCCCGGATGTCGACGATCGCTTCGTCGTCCTTAACACGCAAGGCGTGTCGGGCGGCGATCATGGCGCATCGCTGCCCGCGCGGCTCGCAGCGCTCGCGCAGAGCGCTGCGGCGTTGCGCAAGCATCGCGCTGCGCATCCTGTCGATCTCATCCACGCGCACGAAACGGCGCCGGCCTTGACCGCCAAACTCAGCACGGCCTTGGGCGGTCCGCCCATCGTTCTGACGTTTCATGGCGCGGAACCCGCGCGCCTGCGCGAAGTGGCGATGATCGCGCGTCTGTGCGCTGATCGGGTGATTTCGGTGAGCGAGCATGGCGCACGCGAACTCGCGCGCCTGGGCGGATTGAAGCCCGATCGGATCAGCGCCATCGGTCTCGGCGTTCGCCCGCCGCCGCCGTTCGATCCGCGACGCGTCGCCGATCTGCGCGCCTCGCTCCTCGGCCCATCGGGCGCAACGCTGGTGACGACCATCGCGCGCCTGTCGCCGCAGAAAGGCATCGATACGCTGATCGCCGTGTCTTTGCGCGTGCGCGCGCAGGCGCCGCATGTGCGTTTTGCGCTTGTCGGCGACGGGCCGCAGGAAGACGCGCTGCGGGCCGCCGCCGAAGCGCAAGGCGCGCTGGAGGGCTTGACCTTCGTCGGCCGCAGCGACGAGGCGCATCTATATCTGCACGCCGCCGACATGTTCCTGCTCACCTCGCGCTGGGAGGCGTTGCCCTTCACCATCGTCGAAGCGTTTCAAGCAGGGCGGCCCGCGATCGCCACCGATTGCGGCGGCGTGCGGGAATTGATTGCGCCGGACGTGGGCGTCGTCACCGCAGTCGACGATGTCGAAGCGCTCAGCGCCGCGGTGTTGCGTATGGCCGGCGATGCGGACCTGCGCACGCGCATGGGCGCCGCCGCCGCCGCGCGCGCGCAGGACGATCGGTTCAAGCCCGATGTCATGCATGCGCGCGTCGAGGCGCTCTATCGCGATCTAGTCGGGCGCTGAGCGCGGCTTTTCGCGGAACACGAACAGGCCGCCATCGCCCAGCGTGCCGGGATAGAAGGCGGCGATGTCATAATCGCGTTCGAGCACCGCCCAGACGTCGGCGTTCTCACGCGAGGTGCGCGCGGGAAAGCCTGCCACCACCCAGCGCGGTCCGGTATCGCGCGCGAGCTGATCAAGATCGGCCGGCGCCGCGATCACGCGCCAGCCGGTGCGGAAATAATCGCCGTACATCTCATGGACAATGCCGACGACCCCGACCGCTTGCGCCGGGGCGCCGGCCTCGGCGATCAGCGCGATCGGCGCGGGCAGATTTTGTTTCGGATAGGCGTAATTTCGCGCCGCCAGAACGAGCGAGGCGCCGAGCATGACCAGCGCCGCCGCAGCGAACGCGGTCGTCGACGACGCCCACTGCAACCGCAACTGCGCCGCCCAGCGCGCCGCGGCGTGCGCAGCGACGGCGGCGCCCTGCGCCAGAAAGAGAAAGGCGAAGGCAAGCTCAGTGAAAAAGAAGCGCGGCCAGATCCGCATCGACACGAGCGACAAGGCCCCGATCGTGATCGGGATCAGCAGCACGGCGCACAACACCACGACCGGCGCGGGGCGCCACAGCGAGACTGCGCCGACTCCGATCAACGCAAGCGCGGGCGCGGCTGCGAGCATGATCAGCCCATCGCCTCCCGCAAGCGTGCGCAAACCTTCCGCGACCGCCCAGAGCGGGTTGCGGTACTCCTGCATCACGTCGGCGCCCATCGCGCCTTCGACGCCGCCCACCAGCGTAAACATCTGCGGCAAAGCCGGCGCGCACAAAAGCAGCGTCAACACGCCGCCCGCGATGAAGCCCCAGAGCGGCGCCCATTGCGCGCGGACGTCTTCCGGGGCCCGCAAGCCGTCTGGCGCTGCGGCGATGCGCAGCCAACGCACCCCAAGCATGAGGACATAGCTCACGCCAAGCGCGGCGATGAAAAAGGCCGCCGTCAAGTGCGTGTACATGGCGGCGGCGAGGCACACGGCGAACACGCCCCAGCGTCGCCAACTGCTTTGGCCAATGCTCTCGACGAACACGACAAGCGCAGCCAGCGACCAGAACATCAATTCGGTGTAGCCGCGCGCATTCTGCGAAAACCAGATGTGGTGATACGACGCCGCCATCAAGGCGGCGGCCAGCAGCGCCGTCGTTGGTGCGGTAATGCGCGTCGCAAGCCGGTGCAGCAGCCAGATCGAGCCGACGCCAAACAGCAGCGCCGGCAGGCGCAGCGCCCACGCCGTTTCGCCGAAGGCGAGCACCGAGAGCTTCGCCTGCAGGCTGTAGAACAAATGATTGTTGAACGAGGAATAGTCCGCAATCAGCACGCCGAACGGCGCGCGCACATATTCAGTGAGCGTGGCGATCTCATCGTACCAGAGCGGCGCGTCGAGCCCGATGATGCGCAAGACCAGCGCCGCCGCCAGGATCGCCCACAGCGCGCGGGATTGAGGGATGTCCATCGGCGTCCTCATTTCAGCGCCATCACAAA
>CAZMRN010000335.1:0-2998 GCA_964568575.1 uncultured Caulobacteraceae bacterium | reverse complement strand
CCCGAAGCGTTCGACCTCCTGCAGGCGATGAATACGGGCCATGACGGCTCGATGGGCACGCTGCACGCGAACTCGCCGCGCGAAGGCCTGTCGCGTCTTGAATCCATGATCACCATGGGCGGCTTTACGCTGCCGCAGAAAACCATCCGCGAGATCATCGTCGCTTCGGTCGATGTCGTGGTGCAGGCGCAGCGCCTGCGCGACGGCTCGCGCAAGATCACGCAGATCACCGAAGTGCTCGGCCTGGAAGGCGAAACCATCGTCACCCAGGATCTGCTTGTCTACGAGATCCAGGGCGAGGACCAGAACGGACGCATCATCGGGCGCCACCGCTCCACCGGCGTCGGCCGGCCGCGCTTCTGGGAGCGCGCGCGCTATTTCGGCCTCGAAAAAGAACTCGCGGCCGCGCTCGATGAAGCGGAGGGCGCATAATGGATCCCACCATGCTCGTCTCGATCGTCGCGTTCGTGCTCGTCGCGGGCGTAGGGCTTGCGCTGTCGGGCGGCGGCGGAGATCGCGCCGCCGCGCAGCGGGCGAAATCGATCAGCGGCAAGAAGGCGACGAAGCGCAGCGAGGTCGACACCGCCGCGCTCAAGCGCCGCCAGACCACGCAGGATGCGCTGAAAGAGCTGAGCCAGAACGAAAAGCAATCGCGCAAGCGCCGCATTTCGATCAAGGGACAGCTCGAGCAATCGGGCCTCACCATCAGCATGACGGCGTTCTGGATCGCGTCCGGCGTGCTCGGCGCGATTCTGGGTTTGGCCGGATTCATCATGCAGGGCAGCGTGCTCGGCCTGATCGGCGGGCTGTTCGTCGGCGCCTTCGGCCTGCCGCGCTGGATCCTGAAATTCCTGATTGACGCGCGCCAGAAGAAATTCACCAACCAGCTCGCCGACGCCATTGACGTCATCGTGCGCGGCGTGAAATCGGGCCTGCCGCTCAATCAGTGCATGCGCATCATCGCGCAGGAAAGCCCCGAGCCTTTGCGTACGGAATTCCAGAACATCGTCGACGGGCAAGCGATGGGCGTGCCGCTCGACCAGAACCTCAACCGCTTTTACGAGCGCATGCCGCTTCCGGAAGTGAACTTTTTCGCCATCGTGCTGATCATCCAGCAGCGCACCGGGGGCAACCTTTCGGAATCGCTCGGCAACCTCTCGGGCGTTTTGCGCGCGCGCAAGATGATGAAGGAGAAGGTCAAGGCGCTGTCTTCGGAAGCGAAGGCCTCGGCCATGATCATCGGCTCGCTGCCCTTCATCGTCATGCTCATGGTGTACTTCACGCGACCGGAATACATCTCGCTCTTGTTCACCCGCCAGGAAGGCAATCTCATTCTTCTGGGCGCCGGCGTGATGATGGGATCGGGCATCCTGGTGATGCGCAACATGGTGAACTTCAAATTCTGAGGTCTTGCGGCTTATGGACTGGCTTGCCCTTACCGATCCCGCCACGCTCGCCGGCCTGCTCGCCGCCGGCGCGTGCTTCGCCACGATCGTGACGATCGCTGGGCCCATGGTGGCGACCGATCGTCTTGGGGCCCGGCTCAAGGAGGTCGCCAAACGGCGCGAGGAATTGCGCAAGAAAAGCCGCGCGGAGCTGAACAAGCAAACGCAATTGGTGCGCCCCAACGCCAACAAGGTGGCGCAAGGCATCGTCGAGCGGCTGCAATTGCAGCGCCGCCTGGCCGACGATTCGCTCAACGAGAAGCTGATCCGCGCCGGCCTGCGCGGACCGGCCGTGCAGACGATGTTCTATTTCTACCGCGCCGCGCTGCCGATCGGCTTCGGCGTCGCAGCCTTCATCTATGTCGCGATGTTCGGCGACGGGCTGAACCTGACGCCGCAGATGCGGTTGCTGATCGTCGTCGGCGCGATCGCTGCGGGATTCTACGCGCCGACAATCTATCTCACCAATGTCGCGCAGAAGCGGCGCGAGGCGATCATGCGCGCCTTTCCCGACAGCCTCGACATGCTGCTGATCTGCGTGGAGAGCGGCATGTCGATCGAAATGGCGCTGCAACGCGTCGGCCAGGAGATTGCGCCCGCATCCGTGGAGCTTGCGGAGGAATTGCAGCTCACCTGCGCGGAGCTCTCCTATCTGCCCGATCGGCGCATGGCGTACGAAAATCTTGCGCGCCGCACCAATCATGCCGGCGTGAAATCCGTCGCGCTGGCGCTGACGCAGGCGGAGAAATACGGCACGCCGCTGGGCTCGGCCTTGCGCGTGATGGCGAAGGAAAATCGCGATCTGCGACTCTCGGAGGCGGAGAAGAAGGCCGCCGCCCTGCCCGCAAAGCTGACCGTGCCGATGATCGTGTTCTTCCTGCCGGTGCTGTTCGCGGTGATCATCGGGCCGGCGATCATCCAGGTGCAGGATTTGATGAACCGCTAGGTGTGAGCGCGCGCTCGCACCATTTCAAAGCAGGCTCAACGCCAAGATGGGCCCTCGCCTACGCGAGGGCCGAGCGGTACTGGATGATCTTGCACAAAGCCGTTCAGTTCTGCTCGCCGCGCAGATCGCCCCAGCGCCGAGGATCGGCGAACAGGCCGCGCAGATAGGCGACGTTCTGCATCGCCAGATTGGGCGGCGTATCCGCGCGCGCCAATTGTTCCGCTTCCTCGAAACGCCCCTGCAGCGCCACCGCGACCGCGAGATTGGTGCGCGCTTCCGGGGGCGCGCCCTGCGCCGCCACGGCCTGGCGGAACACGCGCTCGGCGCCGGCGGCGTCGCCGCTCAACAGATACGACATGCCCAAATTGTTGAGCACGTTGGGCTCGTCGGCCTGGATCGCCAGCGCTTCCTGATAGGCGCGTTGCGCATCGGGATAGCGCTGCACCTTGTCCAGCGCCACGCCCAACGACGAGCGCGCGCGCCAATCCTGCGGCAGCGCCTGGGCGACCATCGCCAGCGGGCGCAGCGCCTCGGTCGCGCGATCGGCCTGCAGCAGCGCAAGGCCCAACGTGCGCATCAACTCGACATCGTTGCGATGGCGCTGCAG
>CAZMRN010000334.1:0-3004 GCA_964568575.1 uncultured Caulobacteraceae bacterium | reverse complement strand
CGGCAGGAGAACGGGCGGTTCCGTTTGAAGCAGGTCCCCGAAGTGCAGGGCGCTCTGGTGGCGATGGATCCGCACACCGGACGGGTGCTGGCGATGGTCGGCGGCTACAGCTTCGCCGATTCCGGCTTCAACCGCGCCACCCAGGCGCGCCGCCAGCCCGGGTCCGCGTTCAAGCCGATCGTCTACGCCGCGGGCCTGGAAACGCCGCCGACGACGCCGGATCAGCCGCAGCTGACGCCCGCCACGTTGATCGAGGACGGCCCGCTGGCGATCGAAGCCGGCGACGGCTCGGTCTGGTCGCCGGAAAATTACACAAGGGAATTCTATGGCCCGACGACGCTGCGCCGCGGTCTCGAACAATCGCGCAACGCCATGACCGCGCGCGTCGCCGTCGAGCTGGGGCCGGAGCGTGTGCTCGAATACGGCCGCCGCCTCGGCGTCTACGACGACCGCACCCAGCCGGTCTTCGCTCTCGCGCTGGGCGCGGGAGAAACCACCGTCATGCGCATGACCACCGCCTACGCCATGTTCGTCAATGGCGGGCGGCGCGTGTCGCCGATCCTGGTCGACCGCGTGCAGGACCGCTACGGGCAGAACATCTTCACCCGCGACCAGCGCGAGTGCGCCGGCTGTCAGGGCGAATGGCGCCGCCAGCGCGCGCCGCAATTGCCCGATGTGCGCGAGCGCGTGCTCGACCCGATCACCGCCTACCAGATCACGTCGATGGCGGAAGGCGTGGTGCAGCGCGGCACCGCGACGGCGCTCGTCAGCCTCAACAGGCCGCTCGGCGGCAAGACAGGCACCACCAACGATTACAAGGACGCCTGGTTCATCGGCTTTTCGCCCGACTTGGTCGTCGGCGTCTGGGTGGGCTTCGACGAGCCGCGCAATATGGGCGAAGGCGAAACCGGCGGGCGCATCGCGGTGCCGATCTTCGGCGAATTCATGGGCGCGGCGCTGCGCGGCCAGCCGGCCACGCCGTTCCGCATCCCCGCCGGCGTGCGTCTGGTGCGCATCGACCAGCGCACCGGCCTGTTGCCGGGCCCCGACACGAGGGACACGATCATCGAAGCGTTCCGCCCGGGCACCGAGCCGACCATCCAGGTGGCGTCGTCGCCGTTCATCTTCGGCGGCACCGCGCCGATCGATCCGCGGGTGTTCGGCGGCTTCGCGATTTCACGCGCCGACGAACAATCCGGCTCCACGCCGGCCTCGACGGGGCCGACGCCGCCGCCGGCGCAGCAATCGACGCCATTGGATCAGTTGTATTAGCGCGTGGTGAGTTAGGCAGTAGGCAGTAGGCGGTAGGCAGTAGGCGGTAGGCAGTAGGCAGTAGGCAGTAGGCAGTAGGCAGTAGGCAGTAGCGGAGGATTTGCAGACTTTCGCCCCCGCGCCCATATCGCTACTGCCTAACGCCTACTGCCTACTGCCTACTGACGACGCCTCTCAACGGATTCCCATGCGCCCCGACATCGCCGCCCTCGCCGACCAGATCTCGACGTCCGCCGCGCTGCTGCGGAGGCGTCTTTGACTGGGATCGCGCCATCGTCCGTCTCGATGAATTGAACGCGCTGTCTGAGCGTCCCGATTTCTGGGACAATCCCGACAAGGCGCAGAAGCTTATGCGCGAGCGCAACAAACTCGCCGGCAGCGTCGAGGCGATCCAATCGATCGAGCGCGATCTAAAAGACGCCGTCGAACTCATTGAACTTGCGGAAGCCGAAAACGATTCCGGCCTCGTCGATGAAGCGCGCGCCGCGCTCGAGGCGCTGCAGAAGCGGGCTGAAAAGGCCGAACTCGAGGCGCTGCTTTCCGGCGAAGCCGACGGCAATGATTGTTATCTGGAAGTCAATTCCGGCGCCGGCGGCACCGAGAGCCAGGATTGGGCGCAAATGCTGTTGCGCATGTATGCGCGCTGGGCGAATGCGCGCGGCATGCGCACCGAAGAACTCGAATATCAGGAAGGCGACACCGCGGGCATCAAGTCCGCGACCCTGCTGATCAAGGGTGAAAACGCCTATGGCTGGCTCAAGACGGAGGCGGGCGTGCATCGCCTGGTGCGCATCTCGCCGTTCGATTCCAATGCGCGCCGCCACACCAGCTTCGCCAGCGTCTGGGTCTATCCCGTGATCGACGACACGATCGAAATCGAGATCAACGAGAAGGATTGCCGCGTCGACACCTATCGCGCCTCGGGCGCGGGCGGCCAGCACGTCAACAAGACCGACTCCGCCGTGCGCATCACCCATATCCCCACCGGCATCGTGGTGTCGTGCCAGTCCGAACGCAGCCAGCACCAGAACCGCGCCAAGTGCTGGGACATGCTGCGCGCGCGCCTCTATGAGCGCGAATTGCAGGCGCGCGAAAGCGCAGCCCAAGCGCTGGAATCCACCAAGACCGAGATCGGCTGGGGCCGCCAGATCCGGTCCTACGTGCTGCAGCCCTATCAGATGGTCAAAGACCTGCGCACCGGCGTCGAAACCAGCGACACCCAAGGCGTGCTCGACGGCGATCTCGACGCGTTCATGGCCGCATCCCTCGCCGCCCGCGTCGGCGGCGAGACGAAGGCCGTGGACGATATCGATTAGGGCGTGCTGACACCGCCTGGCGCGCCGACGAGATAGGATTGCGTATGCGCGGCTTTGTGCATCACATCGACCTCACCGTCCGCGATCCGTGGGCGGCGAAGCCGTTCTACGACGCGGTCCTCGGCTTCATGGGCTATACGCTTGCGGCCGAGCATCCGCGCGGCCTCGACTACGACCGCGCCGAGGACGGCGCGTTCACCTCAATCGGGATCATGAAGGCGGAGGGGCCGAATGCGGCGCGCGCGCACGATCGCTACGCGCCCGGCCTCCACCATCTTGCCTGGACTGCGGAGAGCCGCGCCGACGTCGACCGTCTGCACGCGCTGCTAATCGAGATCGGCGCGAGCGTGCTCGATCCCCCTGCGGACTATCCGCTCTACGGCGAGGGCTATCTGCCGCGCAAGTTCAAGACCGGA
>CAZMRN010000333.1:2799-3025 GCA_964568575.1 uncultured Caulobacteraceae bacterium | reverse complement strand
TGCTGGGCGTCATCGCCGGGAGCGATCCCGCCGACTCCGCCACCGCGCAAGCCGACGCCCGGCGCGCCGATTACGTCGCCGCGTTGAACGCCGACGCTCTTCGGGGCCGCCGCATCGGCGTGTTGCGCTTTAACGCCGGCTTCGATGCGCGCGTCGATGCGCGGTTCGCCGCCGCGCTCGACGTGTTGCGCGCCGCCGGCGCGGAGATCGTCGAAATCGCCGAACG
>CAZMRN010000333.1:0-2701 GCA_964568575.1 uncultured Caulobacteraceae bacterium | reverse complement strand
GCCTATCTGGCGACGACGCCGGCTGCGGTGACGACGCGCACGCTGGCCGATGTGATCGCCTTCAACGCATCGACGCCGGCGGAGACCGCGCTGTTCGGCCAGGCCTTCTTCGAACAGGCGCAAGCCACGCAAGGCGTCGACGATCCCGCCTATCGCGCGGCAGTCGCGCGCGCGCAGCGGACGGCCGCGCAAGCGCTCGACGCGCTGATGGCGGATAACCGCGTCGACGCGCTGATTGCGCCAACCATGGGTCCCGCGTGGACGATCGACGTTGTGCTCGGCGATCATTTCGTCGGCGGCGGCGCCAGCCAATTGCCCGCGGTGTCCGGCTATCCGCACGTCACCGTGCCGATGGGTTTGGTGGGCGGCCTGCCGGTCGGCCTGTCGTTCATCGGCGAGGCGTGGTCCGAAGCGAAGCTCTTGAGCTTTGCGTACGCCTATGAACAGCGCGCCAACGCACGCACCCCGCCGACCTATATGCGCACGATCGAGGAGAGCGAACTCTTTGCAGCGGCGGTGCGCGGCGCGCGGTGAGCGATCAGCGCACCCGCAGCGCCTCCACCCCCGGCAGCGGCTTGCCTTCCATCCATTCCAGGAACGCGCCGCCGGCGGTGCTGACGAAGGTGAAATCGTCGGCCACGCCGGCGTGGTTGAGCGCAGCGACGGTGTCTCCGCCGCCGGCGACCGCCGTCAGCTTGCCGTTCTTGGCGCGCGCGGCCGCGTGGCGGGCCGCTGCGACCGTGCCGTGATCGAACGGCGGGGTTTCGAACACGCCGAGCGGGCCGTTCCAGATCAGCGTGTTGGATTCGTCCATCGCCTTGGTGAGCCGCGCGATCGTTTCCGGACCAGCGTCCAGGATGCGCTCGTCATGATCGATCTCGCCCAAGCCGCGCACGAAGGCCGGCGCGCGCGCGTCGAGCTTTTCGGCCACGATGGTGTCGATCGGCAGCAACAATTCGCATTTGTGCTTGCCGGCGAGCTTCATGATGTCGCGCGCGGTTTCGGCCAGATCCTTCTCGCAATAGGAGGCGCCGACTTCCCACCCTTGCGCGAAAAGGAAAGTATTGGCCATGCCGCCGCCGATGGCGAGCTTGTCGAGCTTGGCGACGAGGTTCTTCAGAAGATCGAGCTTGGTCGACACTTTCGATCCGCCGACGATCCCGAGAACCGGCCGGCGCGGATTGCCGAGCGCGGCGTCGAGCGCGTCGAGTTCGGCCTCCATGCTCTTGCCGGCATAGGCCGGCAGGATGTGCGCCACGCCTTCGGTCGATGCGTGCGCGCGATGCGCAGCGGAGAAGGCGTCGTTGACGTACAGATCGCCGAGCGCGGCGATGTCGGCGGCGAGCGCTGCGTCATTCGCTTCTTCGCCGGCGTGGAAGCGGGTGTTCTCCAATAGGATCACGCCGCCTTCCGGCAACGCCGCGATCGCCGCATCCGGCCCAGGCCCAATGCAATCCTCTGCGAAGGCCACCGGCGCGCCGATTAGCGCAGCCAGCGGCTCGACCACAGGCTGAAGCGACATCGACGGCACGCGCTTGCCTTTGGGGCGGTCGAAATGCGCCAGCAGCACGACCTTCGCGCCGGCCTTGCGCAGCGCATCGATCGTCGGCAGCGCGGCGCGCAGGCGAGTGTCGTCGCTGACCTTGCCCTCATGCATGGGCACGTTGAAATCAACGCGCACCAGCGCGCGCTTGCCCTTGAGGTCGGCGTCCTCCAGCCGGCGAAAACTCATGTGCCTGCCCCCAAGAGAAAATCCCGCTTGCCGAGATCGACGCCGTTATGGCGCAGAATGGCGTAGGCGGTGGTTGCGTGAAACCAGAAATTCGGCAGCGCGAAGCGGAAGAGATAATCCTGGCCCGTCATCGTCATGGTTTGCTCCGGACCGACGCGCACAGTCAGGCTGCGTTCGGCCGCGCCCTCCAAATCCTCCGGCGCGACGCTGGCGACGATGTCGAGCGCGCGCGCGATGCGGGCGCGATGGTCGGCGATGGTTTTCTCCACGTCGGGAAAATCCGGCGCCTCGCGATTGGCGAGGCGGCACATGGCGTTCTTGGCGAAGGCGGTGGCCAGCGCCATCTGGCCCGACAGCGGCAGCATGTCGGGCGCTAGCCGCGCCGCGAGCAGCGTTTCGGCGTCGAAGGATTTCGCCGTTGCGTGCGCTTCCGCCTTGTCGAGCCAGTGCGATAGATTGTTCAGGTATTGCAGAAATGTCGGCGCGGAGGCCGCATGAAGGCTGACGCTGCTCATTGTCCCATCCTTCCGATTGATGCGCCGAGCGCATAAGCGATCACGTTAAAGACTGCGATCAGGCCGAGGCTGATCGCGGCGAGCGCGATGCGGCGCCCAGGCGCGGCGTTCGCGAGGCTGCGTCGGCGCGTGACCGCCCAGAAGCCGCCATGCGCGATCATGATCGCTGCGAACATCCAGACCGGGAGGCCGGTCGCGCCGACGATTCCTGCGGCGGCCGGAAATCCGATATCGGCGATCGCCGCCGGAATGTTCGGCCTGCGCGCGGGCATCGCGCGCGCGTCAGATCAGCTTCGCCATCGCCACGGCGGTGTCGGCCATGCGGTTCGAGAAGCCCCATTCGTTGTCGTACCAGGACAGGATCGACGCCATGCGGCCTTCCATCACTTTGGTCTGATCCATGTGGAAGATCGACGAGTGCGGATCGTGGTTGAAGTCCATCGACACGTTAGGC
>CAZMRN010000332.1:979-3041 GCA_964568575.1 uncultured Caulobacteraceae bacterium | reverse complement strand
TGATCGGATCGGTCGGGAGCAGAAATCGCGGATTGTCCTGGAGGGCTTGAACGGTGGCTTCATAGCCCGCGACGACGGCGTCGTCGAATTTCTTCCAGTCGCGCAGGTCGATGTCGGCCATTTCCGGCAGCACGAGCAGATCGACGCCGTCGCGGCCGCGCCATGGATCGACGCCGAGCGTGGCGGCGCGCATCAGCACCGAGGCGATCGGCGGCGCGCTTTGGAAGCCGTAGCGCGACACCCAGCCGAAGAAACTCGGCGGATCGCGGAAATCGTTGGGATTGATGCCGGTTTCGCGCGCCACGTCGACGCCGATGATCGGGCCGCGATGCAATTCCTTGAGCACATCGACGGGAAAGTTGCGGATCACGGCGCCGTCGACGAGCAGGTCGTCGCCGTCGACGACGGGGGGAAGAATGCCCGGCAGCGAGATCGTGGCGCGCAGCGCTTTGCGCAACAGGCCGGCGCGATGCACGCGCAGCGCGCCTGTCGTGAGATTGCTCGACGCGCAATAGAACGGGATTTGCAGGTCCTCGATCAGGCGCTCGCCGAAATGCTCCTGCAGCCGGTCCTCCACGCGCCGGCCGCGCACGAGCCCGACCACGGGCAGCACGTAATCCCCCAAAGGATTGCTTTCGACGAACGCCTTGCGGATGCGCAATTCGATTTCTTCATCGTCCCAGCCCACCGCAACGCAGGCCGCGATGATCGCGCCCATCGAGGTGCCGCCGACGACGTCGAGCGGGATTTTCGCCTCGCGCAGCGCGCGCACGACGCCGATATGGGCATAGGCGCGCGCACCACCGCCGGACAGAACCAGGCCGACCGAGCGCTCGGTGATGACGCGCGCCAGCCGCGCCGCGTCCTCGCTGTCGAGACCGCGCCAGTGGAAGACCCGCGCCGCGTCGCAGGCTTTACGCCATTCGTCCGTCGTGGCCGCCTTGCGGTCTTCGCCGACATGCAGCAGCACCGCGTCGACCAGCCGGAATTGCCGCGCCGGCGAGGGGTCTTCCGGCGGCAGAAGCGGCAGCGATGGCCGCGCATCGGCGCGCGAGAAAAACCAGATCCGGTCCGCCTGGCGGATGCACGCGCGGAACCAGGAGGTGTCGGCGATCGGCGACACGAGAAACACGGCGTCGTGGCCGGATTCTTGTTCATCGAACCAGTGCGCCGGCTTGTCGAGCGCCTCTTCGCCGATGATCGCCGCGGTCTTGCCAAGCCGCGCCAGCGCCGTTTGCAAAGCGCGCGCGCGCACATCGATGTCGATCGTCGGCGACGTGGCGATCAGCGCGTACACTTTCGGCGCCGCGCGCGCCGGCGCGCCGTTGCGCGGCATGCGCGCGCGCGCAAGCATGATGCGCGCGATGCGCTCCATCAGCGCCGGGCAGGCGTGCGTCAGCTTCTCGAAAGCGCTTTGCGACAGGCGCAACAATTCGGTGTCGCGCATCGCATAGACGCTGGCGGTGTGGTTTTCCTGCGCGATGAGCGCCATTTCGCCCACCGGTTCGCCGGGGCGGATATAGCCCAGAAGGTTCTGCCGCCCGGACGCGTCGGCGCGGAACGCCGCCAGCGAGCCCGAGAGCACGAAATAAACATGCTCCGCCCGCTCGCCCGCGCGCAGCAGCGGCCATCCCGCCGGCAGGGACATCCAGTCCGCCCCGTCCTCCGCCGCCGCCAGCGCATCGGGCGCGACGCCGCGAAAGAAGGGCAGGGAGATTAACGAGGGGTACATTCTGCGATCCCGGAGCGGTCCCGTTCTGAGCCATACGCAGGATAGACCAGTACGGTTAAAGGCGCATGAGGGGCTGACAGACCCGCCCGGCGCGCGCCAGAACAGGGCATGAGCGTTCTGACCACTGCCATCGACCCCGCCGCCGACGCCTTTACGGCCAACGCCCGCGCCATGAGCGCTCTGGTCGACACGCTACGGGCGCGCACCGCGGCGGCCGCCTTGGGCGGATCGGCCGACGCCCGCGCGCGCCATGAAGCGCGCGGCAAGCTCCTGGCGCGGGCCCGGGTGGAGCGGCTGCTCGATCCGGCGTCGCCCTTCCTCGAGATCGGG
>CAZMRN010000332.1:302-923 GCA_964568575.1 uncultured Caulobacteraceae bacterium | reverse complement strand
TGCGGCGTGGGGCGCGTATCGGGACGCACGGCGATGATCGTGTGCAACGACCCCACGGTGAAGGGCGGGGCGTATTATCCGATCACCGTGAAAAAGCATCTGCGCGCCCAGGAGATCGCGCGCGAGAATCGCCTGCCCTGCCTCTATCTCGTCGACAGCGGCGGCGCGAACCTGCCCTATCAGGCTGACGTCTTTCCCGACCGCGAGCATTTCGGCCGCATCTTCTACAATCAGGCGCAGATGAGCGCGGCGGGGATTCCGCAAATCGCGGTGGTGATGGGCTCGTGCACGGCGGGCGGCGCCTACGTGCCGGCGATGAGCGACGAGACGGTCATCGTGCGCAGGCAGGGCACGATCTTCCTCGGCGGGCCGCCGCTGGTGAAGGCGGCCACCGGCGAAGTGATCTCCGCCGAAGATCTCGGCGGCGCCGATGTGCACGCCCGGCGCAGCGGCGTCGCCGACCACTACGCCATGGACGACGCCCATGCGCTTTATCTGTGCCGGCGCATCGTTTCGCATCTGCCGGAACAATCCCTGGCCCTGACGCCCGCGGCGGTCCGCGCGCCCTTGTTCGACGCCGAAGAGATTTACGGCGTCGTTCCAGCCGATGTGCGCCAGCCC
>CAZMRN010000332.1:0-292 GCA_964568575.1 uncultured Caulobacteraceae bacterium | reverse complement strand
GTGCGCGAGGTGATCGCGCGCATCGTCGACGGCTCCGAGCTCGACGAATTCAAGAAGCTTTATGGCGAAACGCTGGTCACCGGCTTTGCGCGCATCGAAGGCATCCCGGTGGGCGTCCTGGCGAATAACGGCGTGCTGTTTTCCGAGAGCGCGCTGAAGGGGGCGCACTTCATCGAATTGTGCGCCCAGCGCAAGATTCCCTTGCTGTTTTTGCAAAACATCACCGGCTTCATGGTGGGCGCGGCCTATGAGGCCGGCGGCATCGCCAAGGACGGCGCCAAGCTGGGAAAGA
>CAZMRN010000331.1:0-3041 GCA_964568575.1 uncultured Caulobacteraceae bacterium | reverse complement strand
CTCGACGCCCGCAAGACCGCCGACGGCTGGGTCGTGGAATCGGCGCGCCCCGGCGCGGCCTAGGCGCGGCGTCGTCGCCGCATTGCTGACAAGACGGTAAGGGCCTTAAGCGTGGTCGCGCATGGCGCTGCGCGATTTCGGCCTCTTGTTCGTGATCTGCCTCTTCTGGGGGCTGAACCTCGTGTTCACGCGCGCCGTCGTCGCGGACTCGCCGCCGCTGTTCTACGCCTTCGTTCGCTTCGCCTGCATCGCGCTGGTGCTGGCGCCGTTCCTGGTGCGTCCGTTGCCGAAGCAACTCGGACTGGTGACGCTGGTGGGCCTGTGCATCGGCGGCTTCAATTTCGTGCTGCTTTTCCTGGCGCTGCGCTACGGGACGGCTTCGAGCGTCGCGGTTGCGGGGCAGCTCGGCCTGCCGATCACGACGCTTCTGTCGATGTGGTTCCTCGGCGAGAAGGTGGGCGTCTATCGCGGCGTCGGCATGGCGCTGGCGTTCGTCGGCGTGCTGGTCATCGCGATCAATCCCGGCGAGTTGGCGTTCTCGCTCGGCGTGGTGCTGTCGGTCGGCGCAGCGCTTGTGGGCTCGATCGGCGGCGTGGTGATGAAGCGGATGGATCCGCTGCCGGTGTTCCAATTGCAGGCCTGGGTGGCGCTGGTGTCGTGGCCGCCGCCTTTGCTGGCGTCGCTGGCGTTCGAGCGGAACCAGATCGCCGAGACCGTCGCGATGGGCTGGCCGTACGTCGCCGCGCTGGCGTTTTCGGTGTTTTGCGTCTCGATCTTCGGGCACGGCATGTTTTACGCGCTGGTGAAGCGCTACGAGGTGACGCTGCTGGCGCCGCTGACGCTGATGACGCCGATCTGGGCGGTGGTGTTCGGGGCGGTGCTGCTGGGCGAGCGGCTCGGTCCGCAATTGCTCATCGGCGGCGCGATCGCGCTCGTCGGCGTGGCGATCGTGGCGGTGCGGCGCAACCGTCAATTCCCCGAAGCGCCGACCATCACCCAACGCATGACGGAATAGGCCGCGCGCATTGCGCGGGTTGGGCACAATCGGCACGATGGCGCCGCATGCCGCCCGTGATCGATCATCCCTCGCCGAATTTCGACGCGCGCGATCGCCCCGTCGAACTCGTCGTTCTGCATTACACAGGCATGGCGTCGGGCAAGGCGGCGCTGGCGCGCTTGTGCGATCCGGCGCCGATCGCGGTGCGTTATCCGGGCCCTTGGCAGGCGGCCGACATCGATCCGAATTTCGCGCTCGGCCGCGTCTCGGCGCATTATCTGGTGGAGGAGGATGGGCGCATCTTCCGCCTGGTGGACGAAGACAAGCGCGCCTGGCACGCCGGCCAATCCTCCTGGCGCGGGGCCGAGAGCGTGAACGCGCGCTCGATTGGGATCGAGATCGTCAATGGCGGCCACTATTTTGGCTTGCCTGATTTTCCCGACGTGCAAATCCGCGCAGTGATCGCGCTGGTCGGCGATATCCTCACGCGGCGGGGCTTGCCGGCGGCGGCGGTCGTCGGCCATGCCGGCATCGCGCCGGGGCGAAAGCTTGATCCGGGCGAAAAATTTCCCTGGGCCAAGCTGGCCGCGGCCGGCGTCTCGATCTGGCCGAGCGCGGCTGCGGCGCCGGGCGGGCCCATCCTTGCCGAGCCGGGCGCTGCGGGCGAGCCGGTCGCTGCGCTGCAGCGCGCGCTCGCCGCGTTCGGCTATGGCGTCGCCGCGTCGGGCGTCTATGACGATCACACCGGCGCCGTGGTCCGCGCCTTCCAAAGCCGCTTCCGCCCCGCCCGCGTCGACGGCCTCTGGGACGCCGAATGCGCCGCGCTGCTCGCCGCTCTCAACCCCCAAACCGGTGCCAAGCCGTAGGCGCCGCTTTCGCGTGCACGGGCGGAGCCGGCGCGCTATGCTCTGCGTACGCCAGTCGGCTGGACGACCGCGGCTGCAGGTCCGGAAACGGCGCAGTCGAGGAAAGTCCGGGCTCCACGCGGATAAGGCGGCGGGTAACGCCCGCCCAGGGCAACCTGAGGGATAGCGCCACAGAGAACAGACCGCCCCCGACAAGCCGCTCGCGGCGCGATCCGGGGCAAGGGTGAAACGGTGGGGTAAGAGCCCACCGCGTCGACCGTAAGGAAGGCGGCACGGCAAGCCCCGTCTGGAGCAAGACCGAATAGGAGCGCGCCCGGCTTCGGCCGGAGGTCCATCCGCGGGCCGCGCTCGGGTTGGTCGCGAGAACCCTGCGGCGACGCAGGGTCCAGAGGAATGGTCGTCGCCCGCAAGGGAGACAGAACCCGGCTTACAGGCCGACTGGCGTGTTCTCTGCGCGCAGGCTTCGCGGCTTCATGCGCCTCAGGCGCCACCGTGGCGGTGCGACGCCGATATGTTCATGCTATGATCCTTTTTCGTGCGAGAAGTGAACGTTGACGTTAACTTAACCTTAGGAAAACGCATGAAAACTTGTTGATCCCACCACTTCCCAATCAATCCCAATTTAGTCCATAGTCGCCCATCCGCAGCGCGGCGGCCTGTCCCTGCGCGCGGACGAGGCTGGCGTTGTTTTTCACCGGGCGATACCGCAACGGCATCGACGCCAAGGGCCGCGTCAGCGTCCCGGCGCCGCTGCGCGCCTGCCTGGCCGGGGCCGAGGGCGTCTATCTGTTTCCAAGCCAGCACCTCGCCTGCCTGGAGGGGGCGGGCGCGGAGTTTCTCGCCAAGCGCGCCGCCGCGCTCGAGACGCTCGATCCGCTCGACCCGCGCCGCGCGGCGCTGGAGCGGCTCTATTTCGGCGAGGCGCAGCTGCTGAATTTCGACGCCGCCGGCCGCATCACGCTGCCAGAGTCCTTGCGCGCCGCATTCGGCCTCACCGAGGAGGCGGTGTTCGTCGGCGTGCGCGACCGGTTCGAGCTGTGGTCGCCGGCGCAGGAGGCGGCGTGGGCGGCCAAGGCGCGCGACCTCGCCGCGGGGATCACCAGCCTCAAGACGCTGGGGGGCGGCCCGTGAGCCCGGCGCCCGCAGGACACGCGCCGGTCATGCTGTGCGAGGTTCTG
>CAZMRN010000330.1:0-3065 GCA_964568575.1 uncultured Caulobacteraceae bacterium | reverse complement strand
CCCCGCCCGCCTCGCTCGACAGCGCCGCGCTCGAGAGCCGCGCGCTCGCGCTGGCGGGCCGCCCCGGTCTGCCGGCGGCGGAAAGCCCGGCCGCTTCGTCTTTGCGTGAGAAGGCGCAGCGTCTGGCTGCGCTGGAGGAGGCCGCCAACGAGCGCGAGGCTGCGCGCACCGATCTGCTCACGCGCCAGCGTTTGACGGGCGGCACGGTTCAAGAATCGACGCGTCGCATCAATGCGCTGAAGCAAACCATCGTCTCCGATGTCGAACACTATGACCGCATCCATGATGAAGCGCGCGCACTCGTCGCGGCGAGCCCCTGGGGCCTCGGCGCCGGCCTCGTGCAAGCGCATCCGGCGTTTCTGTCGACGCTTCTGGTGCTGCTGATGGGGGCGCTCGGCGCCATTCTCTATCTGTTTCCCGCCTATATGAGCCGCGCGACGCCGGTGACGTTTGCGGAAATCATCGTGCGGCTGATTTTCGGCATGGTGACGGCGCTGGCCTTCTATGTGATCGCCAACGCCTCGATCGCCGGCTTGTCGTTCGTGCCCGGCCAGACGAGCGCGGCCAGCAATGCGGCGCTGATCAATCCGTTCACGGTCGGCCTGATCGGCGTGGTCGCCGGCGTCATGGCGGACGACATCGCGCGCTGGATTCAGCGCCGCGGCACGGAGATTCTCGGCGGTCAGCCGGGCGTGCCGCCGCCTGTGGTCACCACCACGACGACCACGACGATCCAGCCAGGAACGCCGGCGGCGTCGCGTGTGGAGGATCCGGGCTTCAGCGGAATCAATCCGCATGGCGGGCCGGCGCCATGATCGCGTCGGCCGCGATTAGCCCGGTTTGACGACGCCGAGCGCGGCGATCACGAACAGCAGCGCATAGACGACGAACACCCACACGCGCGTGCGGTCCATCGCGCGGCGCAGTGGGATTTCAGTCGCGTCGCTGGAGCCTTGCGCGATCAAGGCGCCGAGCAGCGGGCCGACCGGCTTGAACGCGACATCGATCATGATCGCCGCCGCGAAGATCGCGCCGAACAGCAGCGCCTTCCAGGCCAGCCAATTCTCCTGCAACGGCAGGTTCGTGATGAGCGACGCCAGCCCAAGCCAGAGATAGAACAGCGTCAGCGCGATCTTGAGCCAGAATTCGATGCGCCGCGCGCGCGCCGCACGCGGCGTCTGATCATGCAGATGCGCGTCCCACACCAGGTAAAGCCATGCGGCGCCAACGATCCATAATGCGCCGATCAGCGTCGGCGGCGCCGCCCACCAGCCGCCAAGCGCGGTCACCGTGACGCTCAGCGGCGCCATGATCGCCCAGGCGGTGCGCGGCGCCATGTCGATCGTCACCAGCAGCTTCAGGATCGTCAGCCGCTCCTGCAGGCCGTAACGCCGATCGCGAAAGCTTTGACCGAGCCAGAACACGCCGATGTCGCCGCCGAGCCAGGCGACGAACGCCAGCACGTGCGCATAGACAGCCCAGGGATAAAGCGCCGCCGCATCCATCCGCCGCCTCCATATCCCCCGATTGCCGCCGCGCCCCGCGAGATGCAAGCGCTGCGGTTAACCTTCCCTTCACCGACGCCCGGAAAATTCTGCCCACCTCGGCTGCGCCTGCGGGCGGCCGCGCAAGGGTGGGTAAAGAGACCGTGAACGCGTTCACTCAATTGATGATGCGGATCGGCCCGACGCGCCTGATCGCGGGCTCGGTGATCGTCGCCATCGTGGCGGCGGGCTTGTTCGCGCTTCTGTTCCGCCTGGGCGGCGAAGAGAAGGCGTTGCTGTTCTCGAACATCGACATGCGCGAGGCGGGCGAGATCGTCGATCGCCTTGAGCAGAACGGCATTCCTTATGAATTGCGCGGCGACGGCACCACGATCTTCGTGCCGCGCAGTCAGGTCTTGTCGGCCCGCATGATGTTGTCGGCCGACGGGCTGCCGTCGCGCGGATCCGTGGGTTATGAATTGTTCGACAACGCCGACGCGCTCGGCCAGACGCAGTTTCAGCAGAACATCAATCGCCTGCGCGCGCTCGAGGGAGAGCTGGCGCGCACGATCGGCTCATTGGACGGCGTCGCCGGCGCGCGCGTGCATCTGGTGTTGCCCGAGCGGCAATTATTTCAGCGCGATCAGCAGCAGCCGAGCGCGTCGATCGTGTTGCAATTGCGCCGCGACGATCTCAATGCCGGGCAGGTGCGCGCGATCCGCAATCTCGTGGCGAGCGCGGTGCCGGGGCTGCAAAGCGCGCGCGTCACGATCGTCGATGAAACGGGGCGTCTGCTCGCGCGCGCCGCGGAAAATGGCGAAGAAGCCGCCGCCGACGGCGTTGATGCGCGGCAGGTGGCGACGGAAGAGCGCGTGCGTCGCACGGTGATGGACATCGTCGAGGGCGTCGTCGGACCCGGCAATGCGCGCGTGCAGGTCACCGCCGAGATGGATTTCAACCGGGTGACGGAGAATTCCGAGCGCTACGATCCTGAAGGACGCGTGGCGCGTTCTGTGCGCACCTCCGAGACCACCGAAAGCGCTTCCGATGCGGCGTCGGGGCAGGCGGCTTCCGCCAGCGGCAATATTCCCGATGGCGCGGGCGGCGCCGGCGGCGGCGAGCGCTCGAGCAACAATTCGAGCAATTCGGAAGAAGTCACCAACTACGAAATCTCCAAGACCACGCGCACGGAAATCAGCGAGGGCGGGCGCATGCGCCGGCTTTCGGTGGCGGTGGCGGTCGATGGCGTCACCACGCCCGGCGCGGACGGCGCCGAGCCGACCTGGACTGCGCGTTCGCCCGAGCAATTGCAGGAAATCACCGCCCTCGTGCGCGCGGCGGTCGGCTTCAATCAGGAGCGCGGCGACAGCGTCGAGGTTCGCTCCGTGCGTTTCGATCGCGGCGTTGCGCCGGAAGCCGCCGCGGCGGCGAAGGGCGGCTTCCCGTTGGAGCCCATGCGGCTGATCGAAGTCGCCGCGATGATGCTGACGGCGCTGGCCTTGATTTTCTTCGTGCTGCGGCCGCTGATCGCAGGGCTGGTTCGCGGTTCGTCGGGCGTGAAGGGCGCGCCGCCGGACGCCT
>CAZMRN010000329.1:0-3075 GCA_964568575.1 uncultured Caulobacteraceae bacterium | reverse complement strand
CCTGGCGGCGCTCGCGCACGCACAGGCGCGCGCCGCCGGCGCCGGCGCGCCCGATCCCGCTTTCGCTGCGGTGGATCGTTTCTTCGACTATGCAACCAAAGCGCAAATCTTCGCGCTGGCCGACCGCGACGCGCAGATCGAACGGCTCTACCGCCAGCGCGCCAACGGCGACGCCGAGGCGCAGGCTGCGTACGCCGCGGAGACCTCGCACCGGTACACGCTGGCCTCGCGCGTCATCGTGGAGCAGTCCGATCTCTTGATCGCGCTGTGGGACGGGGTCAGCCGCACCGGCTTCGGCGGTACCGGCCACACCATCGCCGCAGCGCTCGACAGCGGCGTGCCGGTGGCGTGGATCAGGCCCGACGCGCCGGAGGCGTGGCGCATCCTGCGCACGCCGGAGGATCTGGCCGATCTCGACGCCGCGCGCCGCGACAGCGAGCCGGAGGCGGCGCTGTCGCGCATCGTGGAGGATGCGCTGCGCGCCGATCGCCCGCACGGCCATGGCGATGCGCACGCCTCCGCCGGCATGGCGGCGTTCCTCAAGGAGGCGTGGCCGGAAAAGAGCAATCGGCTGTGGCACGGCTATCGCCGCATCGAGGCGATGTTCGGCGAAAGCGGCGATCCGTTTCGCAACCTGACGCAAACTTATGCGCGGCCCGATCAGATCGCCGACGGCGCGTGGCGCGACCTGATGGCGCGCATCGGCGCGCTGCCGGGGCTGGCTGAGGATTTCGTTGCGCAATTGCGCAACACCATCGCGCCGCGCTTCGCCTTCGCGGACGGCATCTCGACGCATCTCTCGGACGCGTATCGCGGCGGCATGATCTTGAACTTCGCGCTGTCGGCGATCGCGGCGGTGGGTGGGCTGACCTACATGCCGTTCTTCACCTATTACGAAAAACCGGAATTCGCGATCTTCGAGCTGACGATGCTGTGCGCCATCGTGCTGGTGACGCAGATCGGCGGCAAGCGCCGCTGGCACGGGCGATGGTTCGAATCGCGCCGCGTTGCTGAATATCTGCGCCACAATCCGATCCTGCTCGCGATCGGGGTCGCGCGGCCCGCGGGGCGCTGGCCGCGCGGCGTGGAGACGTCCTGGCCGGAATGGTATGCGCGCCAGACCTTGCGCGAGATCGGGCTGCCGCGCGCGACGGTGACGCCAGCCTTTCTGCGCGCCGCGCTGGAGCTTGTGCTGCAGCCGCATGTGGTGTCGCAGCGCGACTATCACCTCGCCAAGGCCAAGCGGCTGCGCAACGTGCACGACAATCTCGATAAATTGTCGATGGCGCTGTTCATCTGCGCGATCGTCGTCGTGGCCGGATATGTGACGCTGAAGGGCGTCGAAATGCTGCCGGGCGTGGGAAATTTGGTGTCGCCGCGCCAGACGAGCCAATTCACTTACTTTGGCGTCGTACTGCCGCTGCTCGGCGCCACCATCGCCGGGGTGCGCTATTTCGGCGATTTCGAGCGCTTCTCCTCGATTTCGGAAGTCGCCGCCGAGAAGCTCGACGCCATCGCCGCGCGCATCGCGGCGCTGCTGCGCCTGGGCGACGCCGACATCGATTACGAAGTCGTCGCCCGGCTCGCGCATGCGATCGACGACGTCGTCGTCGGCGAGATCGAAAGCTGGCAGGCGGTGTTCGGCGGCAAGCACATCACGATACCGGTGTGACGCGCGGGAACGCGTTCGCCCCCTCAGTCACGCGCGCCGCGTGACAGCTCCCCCGTGAACGGGAGAGCAAACAGCGCCTCGTTCCTCCCTCGTTTACGGGGGAGGTGGCCGCGAAGCGGACGGAGGGGCGCGCGCCTTATGCGGTTTTGCGCGTGCGCCACAAGGAATAGGCCATCGAGCCGCCGATCAGCGAGACAGTGGCCGCCAGCGACCAATGCGGCTCAAGATAGGGAACAAGCTCGAGGCTCTTCGACAGGCCGAAGTTCCAGATGATCTTGACCCCGATCAGCACCAGCACGAGCGCAAGGCCGTACTTCAGGTACTGGAAGCGCTCCACCGCGGCCGCCAGCATGAAATACATCGAACGCAGGCCCAGAATGGCGAAGATGTTGGAGGTGTAGACGATGAACGGATCGCGGGTGACTGCGAAGATCGCGGGCACGCTGTCGATGGCGAACACGATGTCTGCGGCTTCGACCATGATCAACGCCAGGAACAAAGGCGTGGCGAACAAAGCCAGTTTGCCTGTCTTGGGATCCATGCGGCGCACGAAGAAATTGTGGTTGGTTATGTCGTCGGTGACTCGGATGCGCTTCTTCACGAAGGCGAGGAATTTGTTGTCCTCAAGCTTCATGTCGTGGCCGCCGCCCGACACCATCTTCCAGCCGGTATAGATGAGGAAGGCGGCGAAGATGTAGAGCACCCAGGTCCATTCATTGACCACCGCCGATCCCAGCGAAATGAAGATCGCCCGGAACACGATGGCCCCGATGATGCCCCAGAACAGCACCCGATGCTGATATTCGCGCGGCACCGCGAAATAGGTGAAGATCAGCGAAATCACGAAGATGTTGTCGAAGGCGAGGGCGGTTTCGAGCAGATAGCCGGTGAAATACTGGATCACCGCTTGCTGGTTGAGATTGTCGGGGCTGTCGTAATAGGCGGGATCGGGCTCGTAGACGAAGCCGACATAGGCGCCGAACAGCACGGCGAGCGACGCGAAGGACGCCCACATGACGGCGCTCTTCTTCGCCGAGACGATCCCGTCCTTGTTGTTGAGGACGCCGAGATCGAGCCACAGAAGTACGCCGATGAAACTCAAGAAGGCCAGCCACAGCCAGACCGGCTGTCCGGCGTACACGAGCGTCAACATCTCCATCGCGGAGGTCCCTTGCGGTCTAGGCGGCGCCGCGTGCGCGCCTCAAACCCCGCGAGGCCGCGGGATCAGGGGAGATCCGACATCGCGCAAGCCGCCGCATGCGCCAGAGGGGCCCGGACCGATTAAGGTGCCGCGGAGCTAGGGTGCTGCTTTGCGAATAAAAAGAGGCGCGCGATCACGCCTGCGTGAGCGAGGCGATGACGCCGTCCTCCGGGCCGATGGCGCCGGCGACGGCGTCGCGCCA
>CAZMRN010000328.1:0-3082 GCA_964568575.1 uncultured Caulobacteraceae bacterium | reverse complement strand
CCATCGACCTCCAAGGCCAACCCGACGCAACCCTCTTCATCGCCGGACAATCCGCAGCAGCCCTCCAGGACGACATCTTCTACGGGTGAGGCGTTTTGTGATCGCGACGCCAAGCCGGCGCTGCGTCCCTGCCCTACGCGACCGGCTCGAAGCCATGCTGCTGGGCGGCGAGATACATGCCGATGACGGCGTCGGGATCGCCCATGACGATCAGGCGGCCGCGATCGAACCAAGCGACCTTGTTGCAGATCGAGCGCATTAACTCCGTCGAGTGCGTGGCCAAAACGACGATCTGCGTTGCGCTCATCATGCCTTTCAAGCGTTGTTGCGCACGCTCGTAAAAGTCCGCGTCGCCCGTGCCGAGCCACTCGTCGAGCAGCAGCACGTCGCCGGTGATCGCGGTGCACAACGCGAAAGCCAGGCGCGCGCGCATGCCTTCAGAATAGGTGCGCACCGGCATATGGATGAACGGGCCGAGCCCGGTGAAGTCCGGCACGTCGCGCTTGGCGGCGCGCACTTCCGCGTCGCTGGCGCCGAGAAAGCGCAGCGGCAATTCGATGTTCTCGAAGCCCGACAGCTCGGGATTGATGCCGAGGCCCTTGTCGATCAGCGGCAACACGCGGCCGTCGATGTGCATGCGCCCGCGCGTGGGATGGGCAAGCCCCGCGAGCAGGCGCAGCAGCGTCGACTTGCCGGAGCCGTTGCGGCCCACGAGTCCGAGGCGATCGCCGCTGCGCAAGTTGAGGGTCACCTCGGCGAGCGCCGCCACCTCTACGGAGCCGACGCCGAGATCGATCTTCGACCCGACGAGCTGGCGCATCACCGTCATCTTCAGCGAGCGTCCGGTGACTTCATAGACCGGGTAGCTGAAGGAGACAGCATCAAGATCGATCGCCGCCATGCCGCCTCACAGCCACGTATAGATGCGCTTGCGCGCGGCCGCCAAGGTGACGACGGACAGCGCCATCAGCACCCATAATCCCCCGCCCACGACCAGCCAATTCAGCGCCGTGGGCGCTGCGCCCTGGATCGGCGCGCGGACCAGCTCGATCATGTGATAGAATAGATTGAAGGTGATGAAGGCCTCCGGCACGCGCCCTTGGTCCGGCATCCAGATGATTGGCGTCAGAAAGAAGGCCAGCTGCAGGAGCGAGCCGACGACCTGCGTCACATCGCGGAACCGCAGGCAAATGGGCCCAAGCACCAGCGCCAGAAAAAAACCGAACGCGGTCAGCAGCACCACGCCGGGAACCACGAACAACAGATTCATCGTCGGCGTGAAGCCGAAGATCGCCACAAGCGCCGCGATGACCACAGCGTTGTGCAGGAAGATGACGACGTTGCGCTGCACCATCCGCGCCGCCAAAACGCTCACCGGCAGGGGTACGGCGCGCAGATGATTTTCCGCCTCGACAAGGATTGTGCAGCCTTCATTGATCATCAGGGAAATGAAGCCCCAGATCAGAAAGCCGGCCGACAGAAAGACGAGATATTCCTGGAAACTGCGCTCGAACACGTTGCCGAACACCAGCGCCATGCCGACGACGGTCATCGCCATGGAAACGCTCAGCCAGAACGGGCCGATCAAAGAGCGCCGATAGCGCATCCGGATATCCTGGCTCGCCATGAGGAACCAAGTGCGCCACCGTCCGAAGACGGCGCCGATGTCCATCAGCGCGCCGACCATGCCCGCTCCCGCTCGCGACCGCCCGTGGCGGTCCAACCCTGCAGCCGCCCAAACGGCTGCGCCTTCCGCATGCGCGCGTCGTTCTCGTTGGCGGGCCCAACCTCTTGCGCGACGCGCGCCATCCCCGACATCGTCTTACCTAACTCGCTCGCTTCGCTCAAGATTTGCCGAACACCCACACGCCGCGCGCAGGAGCCACGATGCAGCCGACCGGCGTCACCGTCGTCATCGTCACCTTCAACAGTCGCGCGCATTTCCCCCGGCTGAAGGCCGCGCTCGAGGCGCAAAGCATCGGATTCGACCTGATCGTGCTCGACAACGCCTCCGACGCCGACCAGAGGCCGACCGCGGCGGATTTTCCCGCCCACGCCCGGTTGCTGCAACAGGACCGCAATCTCGGCTTCGCCGCGGGCAACAACAAGGCCGCGGCGTTGGTCGAAACGCCGCTTATCGCCTTGTTGAATCCAGACGCCTTTCCCGAGCCGGATTGGCTCGCCGCACTGGTCGCGGCCGCCGCGCGCCATCCCGAGGCGGCGGCGTTCGGATCGACGCAGATCTCTGCCGCGGACCCGGATCGGTATGACGGGCTCGGCGATCGCTACAGCGCCCACGGCTTTCCCTGGCGCGCCGCGCATGGGGCGCTGCGGAGTTTCCCGGCGATCGACGGCCCTGTGTTCAGCCCATGCGCAGCCGCCGCGCTGTATCGCATGGAGGCGTGGCGGGCGGCTGGAGGCTTTGAGCCGTCATTTTTCTGCTTCGTCGAGGATGTGGACTTGGGATTTCGGCTTCGCCTCTTGGGCTGGACGTGTCGCCAAGCTGCTGCGGCGGTTGTCGCCCATATCGGCGGCGCGAGCGCGGCGCGGCGGTCGGCGTTCGCGATCTATCACGGACGGCGCAATCGCATCTGGACGCTGCTGCGCTGCATGCCGTGGCCGCTTCTCGTCCTCGCGGCGCCGTTGCATGCCGCGCACACGCTCCTTCAGATCGTCTTCGCGGTGGGGGGGCCTTATTTGAAGCCGACCTTGGCGGCTCTGCGCGATGCGTTAAGGGGCGCGCCGGCGGCGTTGGGCGCGCGACGCCGAATTCAAGCGAGCCGCACGGCGTCGCTGGTCGCGCTCGCGGCCGCGTTTACCTGGTCGCCGCTGACGATGGCGCGTCGCCGTTAGGTGCGCGCTTCGGCGCCGGCGGCGGCGCGTTCGCGTGCGATCAGCGAAGAGGCCCACGGGGCGAGACCCGCGACGACGATGGCGCCGCCGATGATCGCGCCAATCACGAAGCCCCACCGCCCCGCCATGCGATTGGATGTCTCGATCCGACGATCAGATTGAGGGCGCGGCGGCGCAGGCGGACGCGGAGGGCGCGCAGCGCGCGCGATCGAGGGCTGCGGCGCAGGCT
>CAZMRN010000327.1:0-3088 GCA_964568575.1 uncultured Caulobacteraceae bacterium | reverse complement strand
CCTCGATCCCATCGCCGCGCGCGCCGCGATCCTCGACCGGATCGCCGCCGCCGCGGCGCGCCATGGCCGCTCCGCCGCCGACGTGGCGTTGACGGCGGTGTCTAAGCAGCAGCCGATCGGGCGAGTCGAGGCCGTGCTCGCCGCAGGTCAGCGCCAATTCGGCGAAAACCGGGTGCAGGAGGCGCAAGCCCGCTGGGCGCCGCTGCGCGACCGCCATCCCGACCTGCGCCTGCGGCTCATCGGAACGCTGCAGAGCAACAAGGCCAAGGAGGCGGCGGGCTTCTTCGATGCGATCGAATCGCTCGACCGCGAAAAGCTGGCCGCCGCCCTGGCCGACGCCGCAGCCAGCCTGGGGCGCTGTCCCGAGATCCTGATCCAGGTGAACACCGGGGAGGAGCCGCAAAAGGGCGGGGTGGCGCCGGGCGAGGCCGATCGGCTGATCCAGGCGGCGCAACGCATCTACGGCTTGCCGGTGCGCGGCCTGATGTGCATTCCCCCCGCCGACGAAGAGCCTGCGATGCATTTCGCGCTCTTGGCCAAGATCGCGGCGCGCAACGGTCTGACGACGCTGAGCATGGGCATGAGCGACGACTTCGAAACCGCAATCGCGTTCGGCGCGACCATGGTCCGAGTCGGCTCGGCCCTGTTCGGCCCGCGCAGCTAGCGCTTGCGCGAGCGCGAACGATCGGGCCTCATGGCCGAGGCAGACCCAAAGGAAGACGACCGGCGCGATGGC
This sequence comes from uncultured Caulobacteraceae bacterium, assembly GCA_964568575.1. GTDB lineage: Bacteria > Pseudomonadota > Alphaproteobacteria > Caulobacterales > Aquidulcibacteraceae > RI-43. Next base: position 2,352 of record CAZMRN010000327.1, on the reverse strand, counting down.
TCAACGCAAGCAGACCATCTTGATCATCGATGACGACGCCGATTTGCGCGCAGTGCTGATCGAGCAGTTCGACATGGAGGACGGCTTCGCCGCACGAGGCGCAGCATCCGTGGAGGAGGGGCTCGCCCTGGCGCATGCTGTCAAGCCGACCGCCATCCTGCTCGACGTGCATCTGCCCGACGGCGACGGATTCACCGCCTGCAAAGCGCTGCGCGACGGCGGCGTGCGCGCGCCGATCATCATGCTGACGGGCGCGGCGCGCGAAGAGGAAGATCAGATCGCGGGGCTCGAAGCCGGCGCGAACGATTATGTTTTGAAGCCGTTCAAATTCTCGGTGCTGCTGGCGCGCCTGAAGGCCCATCTGCGCAGCCACGAGGCGAGCGAGGACGCGACGTTTCAAATCGGGCCTTACGAATTCAAGCCGGCGATGAAAGTGCTCGTCGATTCCAAGCAGAAGAAAATTCGCCTTACCGACAAAGAAACCAGCATCCTGCGTTATCTCTATCGCTCGGGGCTGAAGCCGGTGCCGCGCGATGAATTGCTGCGCGAGGTGTGGGGCTACAACGCCAACGTCACCACGCATACGCTGGAGACGCACGTCTATCGCCTGCGCCAGAAGATCGAGCCGGATTCGCAGGCGCCGAGCCTCTTGATCACCGAAACCGGCGGCTATCGTCTGCAGGTATAGCCGCGCGCGGCGCCTAAAGCTTCAACCCTGCAACCACCGGAACGTGATCGCTCGGCTTGTCCCAGCTGCGGCAGGGCACATGGATGTGGAAGGCTTTCGCCTGCGACGCAGGCGCGAGATCGGCGCTGGCCCAGATGTGATCGAGCCGGCGGCCGCGATTGTTCACGGTCCAATCCGGGCTGCGATAGCTCCACCAGGTGAACAGCTTTTCCGGATCCGGGCGGTGCGCGCGCGCGAGATCGACGAAGCCGCCGTCCTTGATCACCGCTTTGAGCCCGTCGGTTTCGACCGGCGTGTGCGACACCACGTCGAGCAATTGTTTGTGGCTCCACACGTCATGTTCGCCTGGCGCGACATTGAGATCGCCCACGATCACCAGCGGCCCCTTGCCCTTGCGCGCCTTGTATTCCTTGCGCATGCGCGCAAGCACATCGAGCTTGTGGGCGAATTTCGGATTGATCGCGGGATCGGGAATGTCGGCCCCGGCGGGCACATAGAGATTGTGCACCTCGACGCCGTCGACCTTGACCGCCGCCGCGCGCGCTTCGCCGTGGCGGCACAGATCCGGCGCGTCGAGCGGTTCGAGCTTCAGCTTCGACACGAAGGCGACCCCGTGCCAGCCCTTCTGCCCAACGACATGCAGGTGCTTGTAGCCGGCGTCTGCGAACACCGAGGAGGGGAACTCCCCGTTGCGGCACTTGATCTCCTGCAGGCACAGGACGTGCGGCTTGGCCTCGCCGAGGAAGCGGGCGACTGAGGCTGCACGCAGCCGCACCGAATTGATGTTCCAGGTCGCGATTTTCAGCATCGGGCCTTGGTGGCGCGCGCCGGCGCTGGTGTCGAGCAGCGCGGCAAGAAAAAAGGACGCCCGACCGGTTCACGATCGGGCGTCCCATTCGTGCGCCTTGAGGGTTGGCGCATCAGCCGGGAGGGGATTCATTCCGGCACGCGTGGCCGCCGCGCTGGATCCGTCAGCGGGGGGACGACGCCGATCCAGGGGGATGAGCGACGGCCAACACGTGTCATCTAAGCCACACAGGCGAAAAAAACAAGGTCAACCTTTTATAAATCTCTTGCCTGGTGCGCTCACGAGACAGTGAGACCAGGAGAAAAGCTGGCGATTCCAGCAGGTTAGGGACGCCCGCTTCGCGGCAATTGATCCCGCGGGACCTGAAACAGCCTTTGTTCGAAGCGCGCCGCCGCGCGCTGCTCGGTAAGGACAACGCGTGTGGTCGCGCCGGAGGCGTCGACCACATCCCAGCCCTGCAGCGTCATGCCGGGGCCGACGAAGCGCAACGTCAGCACGCCGTCCGCCTGACCGGCGCGGTCGCGCGCGGCGATCAGGATCGCCGGCCCGTCCCGGGTGACGGCGGTGACGCGCGCGTCGCGATTGAGATCGAGATTGCTCTTGAGCACGAAATAGAGCGGCGTCTCGCGCAGCGGCGAGCGGTTGGTGGTGCGCAGCGCGCGATCATTGACCGCCACGACCGAGCCGTCCGCCACGATCAGCAGCGAGGCGGGCGGGTCATATTCGAAGCGCAACCGTCCCGGGCGCTGCAGATAGAAGACGCCCGAAGCGACCGATCCGTCGGGCGCAACCTGCCGAAACCGCCCTTGGACGGCGGCCCGCGCGTTGAGCGCGCGATTGGCCGCGGCGATGGCTT